>CAYRPD010000103.1:0-5242 GCA_964426095.1 uncultured Oscillospiraceae bacterium
ACGGGGAGGACTTCTTTTTTCTTGGGGAGGGTGAGGGTGAGGACACCGTTATCGTAGGCGGCTTCGATAGTGTCAACATCAATGCCGGTTACATCGAAGCTACGGCTGTACGAGCCGTAGAAGCGCTCGCGCTTGACAAAGTTGCTCTTCTTATCCTCATCGGTTGTATCAAGCTTGCGCTCGGCGCTGATGGTGAGGCAATCGTTCTCGATGTCAATCTTGATATCGTCCTTATTGAAGCCGGGCAACTCCGCTTCCAGCTTGAAGGCATCGCCCGTGTCGCTGACATCGGTGCGGAATGCGGAAACGACATTGGTATTACCGAAGAAGCTGCGCTCCATGTTATCCAGCTCGCGGAACGGGTCAAAGGAAGCCATGTGGCGAATGGTACGGTCAAAGGGAATGAGTTCAAACATAATATATACCTCCAAATAATTTATACATTTTAATTTCGATGAAGTTTCATATCTTTCGTTTCATCGTGTATATAATATACCGTACAAATATTAATAAATATAGTGCAAATTATGTCTTAACTATTAATATTAGCACTCGCGCAGTTTGAGTGCTAAAAGCGGAGTATAATAATTGCGCACGGGGAAAGCCGTGCGCAAAAAACATATCACAGTAATTTTGAAAGGAAATCCTGCAAGCGCGGATTCTTGGGCGCATCGAAAACCTGCTCCGGCGTACCCTCTTCGAGAATCATACCGTCCGACATAAAGAGCACCCTATCCCCTACCTCGCGGGCAAAGCCCATTTCATGCGTGACGACAACCATCGTCATCCCCTGCTTGGCAAGGCTTTTCATAACTTCCAGCACCTCGCCCACCATTTCCGGGTCAAGGGCGCTGGTAGGCTCGTCAAAGAGCATTACCTCAGGCTCCATAGCAAGGGCGCGGACAATCGCAATACGCTGCTTCTGTCCGCCGGAGAGCATGGCCGGGTACTCATCGGCCTTGTCCGCAAGGCCGACACGCTCCAAAAGGCGCTGCGCCATAGTGTCCGCTTCCTCGGGCGTTTTCAGCTTCAAATGCACGGGGGCGAGGGTGATGTTCTTTTTGACCGTCATATGCGGGAAAAGATTAAAATGCTGGAACACCATGCCCATCTTCTGCCGATGAAGATTGATATCAACGGATTTATCAAAGAGATTCACGCCGTTGAAGAAAATCTCGCCGGAAGTGGGCGTTTCAAGGAGATTGAGAGAGCGGAGCATGGTGGACTTACCCGAGCCGGACGGCCCGATTATCGCCACTACTTCGCCCCGGCGCACATCCATGCTGCAATCATTGAGCGCCTTTACAGCGCCGTTATTGTATTCCTTTACGAGATGCCGAACGGAGATAATATTATCATTGCTTGTCGCCACGGCGCATCCTCCTCTCTATTGCCTCGATAGCCTTAGAGGCGGGGTAGTTAATGCAGAAGTAAATAAGCGCGGCAAGGGTATACGGGGCAAGGGTGATATATGTGGCGCTGGCGGTGGCCTTTGCGCCGAACATCAGCTCCGCCATGCCGAGCATGGAGCAGATAGAGCTTTCCTTAACCATAGTGACAACCTCGTTCGCAAGAGCGGGGAGCACGTTTTTGACCGCTTGCGGCAGCACGACAAGGCGCATCGCCGCGCCCGCATTGAGCCCGAGAGAACGAGCGGCCTCGGTTTGCCCCACGTCAACGGCGAGAATCCCGGCGCGGAAAATCTCGGCAACATAGGCGGAAGAATTGAGCGCAAGAGCGACAACGCCGGGGATAAAGCGGCTCAAATCCACAAAGCCGAGTATGGTAATGCGCGGAATGGAGATAACGCCGAAAAGGCCGAAATATATAATGCTCAACTGCACGAGCAGCGGCGTGGAGCGGAAAACGGCGATATACGCGCCGGAAATCCACTTGATAAGTCTATTTTTGCTCAGGCGCATGAGCGCGAGGAGCATTGCCGGTATAATCGCCAGCGCGACGGACACAACCGCGAGCAGGAGCGTGTATTCAATGCCCTGCACGAAGAACGCCCCGTATTTGGGGAGAAACGAGAAGTTGAAAAAGCTTGCCGGGCTCATATCGGCAAAGAGGTTAGACCACCACATTTTGAGTTTCCTTTCTTTCCGTGAAATGTCACGGGCGGTAAAAACGAAAAACGGAAAGCCGATTATGAAGTCGGCTTTCCGATTATACCACTTTATTGCGCCGGTGTAAACCGACTATTTTCGTTTTTTGCGTTAATTTGACAAATTGAACGATTAAGCAGCGGGAGCTTCGGCGGAAACGAGCTCGGCCACATCGGAGAGGGCGGCGGCCTGTTCAACAAACTCGTCCATCTTGTTCTCGGCGTTCATCTTGGCAATGGCCTCGTTTATCGCGGGAAGCAGACCCTTGGGGTCACCCTTGGCAACGGCAACGCAGTAAGGATCGGCCGCAGGAAGAAGCTCGGACGCGGTGGCAACGGCGAGGTCGGCATTGGTGTTGGCAAAGTTCTCTGCAACGCTGCCGTCAAGCACGGCGGCATCAATCTTGTCGTTGACAAGCTGGTTTACGATGTCGTTCACGTTCTGAATGGAGACAAGGTTTGCGCCGGTGAGGTAATCGCCGACAACGCCTTCCTTGGTGGTGCCGGTCTGAGCGGCAACGGAGAGGCCGGAGAAGCTTTCAAGCGTGGTGTATTCGTCCAGCTTGTCAGCCTTGATGAGGATCATTGCGGGCTTATCGGTGTAGTACGGGTCGGAGAAGTCAGCGGCGTTCATACGCTCCTCGGTGGCTTCCATAGCGGCCATGACTATGTCATAATCACCCTTCTGGAGAGAAGCAAGAAGATAGTCAAAGGACATATTCTCAACTTTCAGCTCCTTGCCCATCGTTTCGGCAAGATATTCAGCGGCGAAAACGTCAATACCGCCGTAAACCATGTTGCCGTCATCGCCGGGGTACATGAACTCAAACGGAGCATAGTCGGCAGAGGTGCCGAGGATAAGAACATTATCATCGGCGGGGGCGGCGGATTGAGATCCGCAAGCGCACAGCGCGAACACCATAGTCAGCGCGAGCACGAGAGTAACAAATTTTTTCATTATATTTCTCCTCGATTTTTCATTTTTTTCATTTTGTCTTTCGACAATTTGGAGTATACACGAATATTTATTCATTGTCAATACCCAATATGCAAGGTTTTTAAATGCTTTTTCAAATATACTTGTGCAATTTTCACGATATGTTGAAAATGCTGTTGCATAAGCGCATTTTTGCGGTTATAATGGTCTAGCAATAAATAAAAAGTCGGTGATAATTATGCATTCTGCTGTGAATAATATGAATAATTCTTATTTGTACGTTGATATCGGCATACTGCGAAAGAATATTCGTACAATTCTCGCATCGCTTCCCGAGGGGACGGAGCTTATCCCCGTTTTGAAGGACGATGCCTACGGGCTGGGGATGCGACGCATCGCGGAAGCGATTGAAGAATTTGATTGTATTAAATGTATAGGCGTGGCGCACGTGGCCGAGGGGCTGACGCTGAGAGGGCACGGGTGCAAGCTGGATATCCTTGTTATGGGCAGCGCGCTGCCGTTCCAGCTGCCGAGCGCGTTAAATGCGAATCTTATGCTGGCGGCAGGTTCGCCGGAGTTTGTGGAAACGTTGAACACCGTGGCCGAGGCGTTGGATGTTGAAGCGCGCATACATATTAAAATAGATACGGGGCTTCATCGGCTCGGCGTAGAGCCGGGCGAGGAGCTGGCAGAGCTTATAGGCGCGCTGCGCCGCGCCGAGCGCGTCAAGCCCGTGGGGGTGTTTTCTCATTTTGCGGACACGGTGAACAGAGAGTTCAGCGTGCATCAATACAGCGAGTTTGAAAAAGCACTTGCGCAGCTTGAAAGTGCGGGCTATACCGGGCTTATGCGGCACATTTCCTCTTCCGCTTCGCATGAGCTTTTTCCCGAATACGCGCTGGACGCGGTGCGCATAGGGCGCGGGCTTTATATGGACAGCCCCGACCATGTCAGCCACGGGATAGATGAAATGGTGACTTGGCGAACATTCATCACCGCCGTTAAGGACAGGCACGCCGGGGACGGTCTCGGCTACGCGGGGGCGTTCCACTTAGAGCACGATGCGCGCGTGGCAACTATCGGCGTAGGCTACGGCGACGGGCTGGATATGGCGCTGTGCCACGTTCATGCGCCGGTGCTCATTGCGGGGAAGAAATGCCCGCTGCTCGCCTGCTGCATGGATCAGGCGTTTGTGGATGTAAGCGGAGTCGATTGCGGTGTGGGCAATGCCGTGACGATTTACGGCTACGATGAGCTTGGCAACTGCCTGACCTCACAGGATCAATCCCTGCTCATCGGCGGAGACGAGGGCTGCGGCCTGACGAGCGAGCTTAGCGTGCGCGTGGCGCGCGTGTACAGCGAGTGAAGAAATCACGGGGCAAAGTTTTGTGAAAATTTTGCCCCAAAACGAAAAATAAAGGTTGACAAACGCTGTCCGATTTGCTATTATAGTCAGGCCGGTCAAGTGCTGGTGTAGCTCAGTTGGTAGAGCAGCTGATTTGTAATCAGCAGGTCGGGGGTTCGAGTCCGTCCACCAGCTCCACCGTACATGCTTGGCAAAAGTTAATATGGGGGAATTCCCGAGTGGCCAAAGGGGACAGACTGTAAATCTGCTGGCAATGCCTTCGATGGTTCGAATCCATCTTCCCCCACCAAATGACGCTGAACAGCATTGTTCAGCGTCATTGTTTATGTGTGGCATTATTCGCCCCCTCACCCTCCGCAGTACTTCTCAAAGCTTTTGTCTAAGGTGAATAAGGCGCTGGGTTGAGAAAACCTCGGTGGGAAACGCATGGACGAAGTCTGTGACGCGATGCTTGCCGCGCTGAAAGCGCAAGGCTGATTGTGAACTTTTTCGGTATTTTTCTTCAACATCTGTTTATTTATCGCTGATTTTAATCACAAATCAATCAAATACACCATAATTCGCCTAAAAGCGGCGGTTACTTGCATTTTCTAAGTAACCGCCGTTTTCTTGCGTTGAAAAGCGTACGCAAATATTTTAACATAGCCACACTGAGTTTGGAGAACGCGCGGGAAACGCGCGCAGCATCGGCGAGTTGAAAAGTAATTATAAAACCAAGGAGGAAAACTACATGAAAAAGCACGAAAAGAAATGCGGTTGCAAAAAGCTTTGCTGGCTTCTCCCCTTTGCGCTCATTGCGGGAGCTTACTATTACTACAAATCCAAGAAGTGA
>CAYRPD010000104.1:0-3030 GCA_964426095.1 uncultured Oscillospiraceae bacterium
AGCTTTGAGATGAAAATGCGGTTTTGCGCGGCGTGAGCCAAGTAATCGGCGCGGTTTTTCTCTATTTGCGTCGCCTCACGCTGGCGGGAGAGCGCTTCAAAGCCGTTTTGGATTGCGGCAAGCTCCGGGCGCTCGCCGCGCGTGAAATGCACGTGGCACATGGCATGGTTGCCGATGCAAAGCTCCTTTTCAAGCTCGTAGCTTTCGCGCTTGGTAAAGGCGCTTCTGCCGTACTTCGTTTCCATGAACGCGCGAAGCTCCGCATCCGTCATTTTGGTTTTAAGCTCCTTGTCGCCCTGCCCCGTTCCTGCGCCGCCGTAGGAGTTTTCCGGGTGCTCGGCAAAGCCGAGGAAGAATTTTTTATAGCTGCCGCTTCCCTGCCGTTTACCGCGCTTTTTTAGCGCCGGGGTGATTAAACGGCGCTTGGGTTTAGCCCGCACTTGGGTGGAAATCTGAAACCAACGGGTAAAAAGCTCTTTGGCGCGGTTAACAATCTCCTCGGTTTGCATATCGGGGGCAAATTCAAGGTCGGCGAGCAGTTTTTCATCGTAGGCGTTTAGTTTTGTGTCTCTGCCGAGCGCGCGGGAAAAATGCGCACAGCACAGCGCGTCAAAAAGGCGGTAATCATCCGCGTCAGCGTATTCCTTTACGGCGCTTTCGGCGTATCGGCGGCGAAGCTGCGCAAGCGCCGGGCGCGCGGCAAGCTCCTTTTGATAAACCGCGTTTTCAAGCCCCAGCCAAAAAAGCCAAATATACTCCTCTCCCTCTTCGTATTCATCCAGCGCCGAAAAGAGTGGGACAAACTGCGCATAGTCATAGTGCTTTCGCGCCCCGCCCATAATACAGTTCCAGTATAAATCCGCGTTTCCGTCTTTATCATACGCTTTAAAATCCGGCTGGAAATCATAGCGCGCGGCGCTGTTCCATATGATATTTAAAGCGCGCTTCTTTTGAAGCTCAGAAATCGTAATCATTATTGCGTAAATAGCTCCCTTTCACCAAGCCCGGCGGGGACGCGCATGGCAATAACATCACTGACGAGCTGACGCTCAAAATCGTCAAAGCTTTTATTGATGATACCAAGCTCCAGCGCTTCATCGAGCGTTAAGCCCTGCTTTGTAAGCGATATAGACGCGAGCAGGCCGCGCAGATCAAGCGCCTTTGTGGAAATCTCGGAGCTTTCGCACTTTATTCTAAGCTCTTCAAAAAGCTGTGAAAGCTGGTGCGCGTACTCCGCTTTCAAGCTCGGAAACTGCGCCAGCATAAGCTTTTCAAGGTTTTCGCAGGATATAACGGGCATATTGATAACCATAAAGCGCGAGGCGAGCGCTTCGTTTATCTCGCGCGTCCCGGCGTAGCCGTAGTTCATGGTGGCGATAAAGCGCGTGCAGGGGGCAAGCGAAATGCGCTCATACCCCGGCACATCTATAATGCGGCGAAAGTCCAGCGTTGCATGGAGCACAGAGAGGGATTCATTTTTCGCCATATTGATTTCGTCCAGCACGCCAAAGCCGCCCTCGACAGCGCACTGATATATAGGCCCTCGGCGCAGTGTTACTTCGCCGTTTTTAAATGTGTCCGCCCCGATGAGGGTGGAAGCATCGGTGTTGAGGTAAAAGGATATATCCCACTGCGGGCGGGCGAACACGGCGGAAAGATTCTCGGCAAGGACATTTTTGCCCGTGGCCTTAGGCCCTACAAGCAGCAGGTTTTCCCCCGCGAGCAGCGCCGAGAGCGCTTTACGCCACACTTCAACGCCGTAATACATAAACTTCGGCTTCGGCACGCGATAGCCTTGCTCCTCGCTCACGGGATAGCTCGCTCTGAAGCTCTCTATGCGCGCTAAGGTGGCATCGTCTATCCCCTCTTCGCGCAAAAATTGAAGCATATCCGACATATATTTATCCTCATTTCTTAGCAGTTTCTTTATATCTCGTATTATATGCGCGCGGGGTGATTTAGTCAATTGCTTCTTGCATTTTCGCCCATTACCCGCTAGAATGAAAAGCAAAGGACGGTGATAACAACGGAAGAGCACAGACTTCGCCATAAGCTTACCTCGGTGGATAATAACGGCGCGCTGACTTACGGCGGCAGTCAGCTTTTGTCCGACAGCGTTGTTATTCAAAAATGCGGGTGCGGCGTAATCGCGGCGGCGGATCTATTTATATACGCGCACCGCTTTCATGTGGGCTGTCATTTACCCCGTTTTGAATCGTTTGGGCGCATTCTACCGATTCCTTTGGATGAATACAACGCCGTGATTAAAGCCATGACTAAAAAGTATTTCCCGCTTACGCCGCCTTTCGGGATAAACGGGCTGGGGCTTGCTTGCGGGATGAATCTATTCTTCAAGGCGCATTCGTGGCCGCTTCGCGCGCGTTGGGGCGTGAAATACAGCGAGCTTTGGCAGAGCATAGAGAATATGCTGAATGCGGATTTTCCCGTTATAATCGCGGTAGGGCCGAATATGCCGCGCTTTTGGCAGGATAATCGCTTGGGGCTTTATACCCGCTTGCCGGACGGCACGCACAGGCGCATCGGCGCTGTCAAGGCGCATTATATGACCGTCACCGAGATAGACAACGACTGGCTTACCGTTTCCTCTTGGGGGCGGCGGTATTGTATAAATCGCGCTGAATACGATGCGTACACACGCGCATACAGCAACGGCATACTTTCTAACATCGCGTATATATCCCGATGCTGACGGCATATGCTCAATTGTGCTATATGGTACAATTACGGTATATCGGAGTGTGTGTTCGTGCTGGCAGCGGTAAAACTTAATGCGGCGCTCAAAGCTTTCGCTTGGGGGCCTATAATGCTTATATTCTTCGTCCTTGTGGGGGTATATCTCTCGATAAGGACGAATTTTATTCAATTAAAGCTATCTTTGGTATTTCAAAAAACCCTCGGCTCGCTTTTTAAGGGCAATAACAAAGCCTCAAGCGGGGCGCTCACACCCTTTCAGGCGATGACGACCGCGCTTGCCGGGACTGTCGGCACGGGGAACATCGCGGGCGTGAC
>CAYRPD010000104.1:3130-5221 GCA_964426095.1 uncultured Oscillospiraceae bacterium
AAAGGGAATAAAGCTCGGCTTTGCAAGGGGTGTATTTTCAAATGAAGCAGGGCTTGGCTCTGCCCCCATTGCACACGCGGCGGCGGATACGGATAGGCCCTGCGAGCAAGCGATGTGGGGCATATTCGAGGTATTCGCGGATACTATCGTTATCTGCTCGGTTACGGCGTTTGTCGTGCTCCTATCCGGCATTGCGGACGCGCCGAGCGGGCTTGAAGCATACTCTTCCCTCGGCACGGCGGCGGGTGCGGCGTTCAACGCCGTTATGCACGGCGCGCTCGGCGGAAAGATAATTGAACTGAGCCTAATTTTCTTTGCGCTTTCCAGCATTATATGCTGGTGCTATTACGGGGAGAGCTGTTTGGGGTATCTCACGGGCGGCAAAAAAGCGGCGGGGACGGCGTACAAGGCTGTTTTCATTCTCTTTTGCTATCTCGGCGCAGTGGGCTCGGGCGCATTTATATGGGATATCTCGGACACGTTAAACGGCCTTATGGCAATCCCGAATCTCGCGGCGCTTTTGCTCTTGGGGCGCAAGGTGGGCGAGCTTACGCGCGAAACTGCAAAAAATACCGTTTACCGGGTAGCGGAAAAGAATAAACGGTGTTATAATAAACTAAGTTACTGCGATAAAACGCGAAAGGAACACAATCATCATGGGTGACGATATCAAAGTACAAAAAAGAAATCTATGGCTTTATCCCTTAGGTACGGTTGGCAGGGATATGATTTATAATCTCTTCACCAACTTCATTTTAACTTTTATCCTCTTTACCCGCCGCTTGGATGCGGCGCAGCTCGCCGCGATTACGGCCATTATTGTCGGCGCGCGTGTATTCGATGCGCTCAATGACCCCATTATGGGCAACATCATCGAACGCACCCGCACAAAGTGGGGCAAGTTTAAGCCGTGGCTTCTCATCGGCATTTTAACAACCTCTCTTGTGGTGTATGCGGCGTTTAACACCACGCTTCAAGGCTGGAAGTTCGTGTGGTTCTTCGGGTTTATCTATTTCATGTACAGCATTACCTACACCATGCACGATATATCCTACTGGGGCATGATTCCCTCTTTGGGGCGTGACGGCCATGTGCGCAATCAGTTCACCTCGCGCGCCACGCTCTTCGCCGGTATCGGCGGGGCTATAGCCGGGTTTCTTATCCCGCGCTTTACAACGGGTTCGGGTACGCTCGGCGGCTCGGCGGCCTACGCTTACGGGCGTATCGCGCTTGTGATTTGCGTTCTCGCGCCGCTGTTCCTTTGCTTTACGATATTCGGCGTTCGCGAAAACCGCGATTATAACAAAACCCCCGCGCCGCCCATAAGCTTCAAGAAGATTATCTCCACAATCGGCGGCAACGACCAGCTTTTGTGGATTGCGCTTATTTTCCTGCTCCAGCAGATTGGTAACGGCATTGCTGCCGGCGGCCTCGGCTCGACCTATATTTACTTCGACCTCGGTTATCAGGGCGGGTATTACTCCAACTTCTCCACCTTCGGCTTGGCCGCGACTGCGATTTTGATGGTGCTCTACCCCGCCATATCGCAGAAAATCGACCGCAAGCCGCTTATGGGGATTATGACGGTTATCGCCGCCGTTGGGTATGTGGCGATGATTATAATCGGCGCTTTCATGCCGACCTCTAACCCCTCGCTTAAATGCTGGCTCTTCACCGTGGGGTATATGCTCGCAAACTTCGGCCAGTACAGTTTCTATCTCATTATGATGATTTCCATACTCAACACCGTTGAGTATAACGAGCTTAAGCACGGCGAGAGGGACGACGCTATTATAGCCTCGCTCCGCCCGTTTTTGACGAAGCTTGCTTCCGCGCTCGTGGCTGTTATAACCTACATTTGCTACATCGTTTTCGGTGTGCTCAGCTACACTAACGAGATTTCTTCCTTGGAGCAAATGACCTCTATGGGCGATATCACCGAGGCGCAGAAGCTCGGCGAAATTGCGGGCGTTATCGCTAACGTCCAACCGGGACAGAAAACGGGGCTTTTGCTGTGCATTACCGTTGTGCCGTTTATCTTCATGCTCGCTTCTTACATACTCTATAAAAAGCACTATAAGCTGGACGAAA
>CAYRPD010000105.1:0-5113 GCA_964426095.1 uncultured Oscillospiraceae bacterium
TTTTCTCATTTTGCTTTGCAAAATGAGAAAATGCCGGCATTTTCCGCGTTTTGGGGGTTATTCGCCGATGTCACCCCGGACGACCTTGCCGATATTCCACAGATACGCCGCCTTTTGCGCGGCTTCCTCGCGCGCTTCGGGTGTTTTGAACTCCATTGCGGCGGTCTGCGCGCCGCAGTCACGGCACATTACGTACCAGCACCAGCCGTTTTCCTCTTCCAAAAGCCCCGCGCCGCCGCAAAAGGGGCAATCTTGAAGCTCATAACGTTCATGTATATCCATCTCAATTTTCTCCCAAATCATTTTTATTCTTTATATATGAATAATTATAAAACACCCGCACCGAAAACGCAACAATTAATTTCACGCTCTTGCCGAAGCGCGGCGCGTGTAGTATAATAAGCTTAATATTGGCAGAATACGTATAAGGGAGAGCGCAAAGATGAAAAGAAGCGAAGTAAACGCCGCTCTGCGGGAGCTGGAGAGCGCGGCAAAGGCGCACGGGTTCACCCTGCCGCCGTTTTGCTCGTTCACGCCGGAGGATTGGCAGAGCAAGGGGCATGAATATGACGAAATACGCGACAATATGCTCGGCTGGGATATCACTGATTACGGCTTGGGCGATTTTGAGCGCGTGGGCTTTTCGCTCATCACGTTGAGAAACGGCAACGCGAAAATGCCCGAGAAATACACAAAGAGCTATGCGGAAAAGCTCCTTTATCTCAAAGAGGGGCAATACTCCCCCTTGCATTTCCACTGGTCTAAAATGGAGGACATTATCAATCGCGGCGGCGGCAACGTGCTGATAAGGGTGTATAATTCCCTGCCCGATGAGGAAATCGACCGCGAGAGCGAGGTTGAAGTGCATTTGGACGGCTGTGTTAAGCTCGTCCCCGCCGGGACGCAGCTTCGCCTTTGCCCCGGAGAGAGCATAAGCATTTACCCCTATATGTACCATGATTTTGAGGTTGAGGCCGGGACGGGCAACGTGCTTTTGGGCGAAGTGAGCCAATGCAATGACGACAACACCGACAACCGTTTCAACCCGCCTGTCGGGCGTTTCCCGACAATTGACGAAGACGAAGCGCCGTACCGTCTCCTCTGCGGGGAATACCCACCCGCAAGGGACTGAACGCGCACGTAAAAATCACCCTACGAAAGGAGACGGGAGACTATGGCGCTTGACTACACGGCGCTGACGGACAATGAGCTTGTGCGGCTTTTTCACGGCGGCGACAACGAGGCCGGAAGCGAGCTTGCCGTGCGCTATCGGCCGATGATAAAGCGCTGCACCCGCCCGTATTTCCTTGTCGGCGGGGACAGCGAGGATTTGATACAAGAGGGCATGATAGGGCTTGTAAGCTCCATGCAGACATACGAGGAAGAAAGCGGAGTGCAGTTCAAAACCTATGCTGAGGTGTGCATAAAGCGGCGTATACTCTCGGCAATCAAGGCCGCCTCGCGCTTTAAGCATATGCCGCTTAACTACCGCCTGTCGCTGGAAGAGCTGTACGGCGAGGGTGAGGAAAGCTTGCTCGCTTCCGCCGATGAAGAGAGCATACGCTCCCCGGAAGAGCTTATAATAGAGCGCGAGAGGAAAAGCGCGCTTTACGCCAAGGCGCGCGCCCTGCTCACGCCGCTTGAAAAGCAGGTGCTGGCATTTTACTTGGACGGCCTTAGCTATGAGGACATTGCCACGCACTGCGCAAAGCCCGTGAAGAGCGTGGATTCGGCACTGCAAAGGATAAAACGCAAGCTCAGCCGCGCAATGGATAACGGATGAAAAATACTGCGAACGCCATATTTTCATGGCGTTCGCAGTATTTTATGCTGTTATCGCATTATTTTTGATACGCGTTATAGTATTTCGAGGTATGCTGGCGGTAGAGCATTAAAAGCCCGCGCACGCAAAGCTCCGTTGCCATGGCGATCCACATTCCTTTCAGCCCCAGCGGTTCAACCAGCAGCAGGGCAAGGCCGATGCGGACAATCCAAATGCTGCCCAGGTTCAAAAGGCTCGGCACAAAGGTGTCCCCCGCGCCGCGCAAAACGCCCGCCGCCACGATAGACACACCGAAAAGCGGCTCGGCAAAGAGCTCAATACGCAACACCTGCGCGGCAAGCTCGCGCACGGCAATATCCGGCGTGAGGAAGCGGAAAAGGAGCGGACAGGCGAACATAAGCACCCCGCCGCAAAGCCCTAACAGCACCGCGCCCAGCGCCGTGCAAATATTCCCGTAGCGCTTGGCAAGCGCGGCATCCCCCGCGCCCACGCTCCGCCCAACAACGGTGGCCGCCGCCGAGGAAATGCCGAAGCCCGGCATATAGCAAAGGTTCTCCGCCGTGACGGCGAAGGAGTTTGCCGCAAGGGCGACATTGCCGAGGGGCGCAATAATCATCGTGGCGACAACGAGCGCGCCGTTCATGGCGATTTCCTGCACGGCAACGGGCGCGCCGATCTTAAAGGCGTTTTTCAAAATATCCGCGTCCAAGCCGTGGCGCTCGTTGCGGCGTAAGCGCAGGGCGGCGTTGCGGCCAATGCAGAACCAAAGCATGATAAGGCTAGTCACGGCACAGGCAAGCATAGTGCCCAAGCCCGCACCGAACACGCCGTAATGCGGAATCAAAAGGGCGTTAAATATGACATCAAGAACGCACATGAGCGCGTTTAATATACTGGGCGTAACCATGTCCCCGGTGCATTGGAGAAAGGACGAGGTGAGGGAGTTGAGCTGAGAGAACGGCAGCATGAGGGCAAAGGTGAAAAAGTACGCCGCCGCGTCCGCCGTGATATCCGCATCGCCGCCGAGCCACACGGGAAGCGGAGCGGAGATAAGCGCCGCACCAAGCCCCATAAGCCCCGACACGACAAGCGCCGCAATAAGCCCGTGGCGCACAACCGTCCTTGCACCAATGTTGTCCCCCGCGCCGATGCGATGCGCCGTTTGGACGGAGAAGCCCGCAGCTACGGCGTAGGTTACGCCGCTTAAAAGCCAAGTGGCCGTGGCGACAAGGCCGATGGCAGCGGACGCGTTCGCGCCGAGCGCGCCGACCATGGCAGAGTCGATATACTGCATGACGATTGTGGTTATTTGCGTTAATATCGCGGGCAGGCTCAAGCGCCATACCTCGCTGATTTGGGGTTTAAGCTCGCCCCATTTTGCTTTAGACATATTTCTTTACCCGATTAAACTTGACATGGATTATATATCCGGCAGCAGGCAAGAGCCGTGCTGCCGGAAACGTTACGCGTATATTCTACCGCATATTCGCGGTTTAGGCAAGGGGTTACATCCCGATTATGTGCTTTATTCTTTCAAAAAAGCTTGCAACCGAGGTGACGACCTTTTTCACCGTTGTCACGAAGCCGACAACCTGCGTTTTCGCCGTGGAAACCTTGTTGAGCGTGTTCTGCACTTCCTCTACGCGGGCTTTGAGCGAATCGGAATCCAAGCCCTCAAGCGAGCGGCAAAGCGTGATGAGCTGGTTAATCTGCGTTTGCGTGAGCGTGACATTATACTGCGCGGCGATCTGCACGATTTGGTCTTGAATCTGCGCGTCCGTCATGTTCTTGGTCTCGTCCAGCATGAGCTTAAGCTCGGAAACGATAGAGGTGGAGTCCATGCTGCCTATCTCTTGGGCAAGCTCACCGGTGATAGTCAGCTCTTGGGTGCTGACAAGCTTTGCAAGGCTGTCAAGCTGCTGGCCGGTCATATCCTCGTAGGCTTTGTATATCCCGGCGAGCGCCGCCGTGCCGCTGACCTCAAAGGGGGCGGCAACGATAATGCGCGCATCGGTTATGCCCGCAGTGGCCAGCGCGGAAATGTACATTTCGGCAGTGCACCACGTGATATTGCTCGTCGTAACGTTCATGCCCGCGCCCTCGCCCAAAAGCTCTACGTACACGCAGGAGATAGAGCGCGTGCCGATAATGGAAGAGTCCACATACCCCTCTAAGTATGCGCGCTCCTCGGCGTTGGTGACGGAAAGCTGAATAACCGAGCCGGGCGTAACGCCGAACATCTGATAAACCTGCGTAACCTGCTCCGGCGTGAGGTCAGCGCCGATGACGGCGCGGCTTTGCACATTGTCCGCGCTCGCCGTTGCGCCGATAGACGCGAGCAACAACACAGCCAAAACAAACGAAACTATTCTCTTCTTCATATCATCTAATTCCTTTCCGGGAGAAAAATCTGTTGAGTATAAGACGCACGCGGCGGCGAAATGTTCCCGCGCGTCTTTTGATGACTGTACCACATCGGCGGGAATATGTAAACCCCTTTTATTTGGAAAGAGCGTGCGGGCTTGAATCTTACCGCCGTGATACTTTTTGTCTTGACGAAGAGGCGCGCGGCGCGTATAATTTTATGGTAGTTCACACCCGCCGAAGCGATTCGGCGCGACCGCCCGCCGCCGGCTCTTGGCGGCAGATTGGAGAGAAAACAATGAAAGTTATCGTTTCTGAAAGCTATGAGCAGAGCTGCGCACTGGCAGCGGATATGATTGAAAAGCTTGTTCGCGAAAAGCCGGAGTGCACGCTGGGTCTTGCGACAGGGTCAAGCCCGGTGGGTATGTACAAGGAGCTGGCGCGCCGTTGCCGCGAAGAGGGGCTGGACTTTTCCCACGTGAAGAGCGTGAACCTCGATGAGTATGTCGGCCTTGAGCCTACGCACGACCAAAGCTACCGCTATTTCATGGATTCCAACCTCTTTGACCATATCAACATCGACAAGGCCAACACCTACGTTGCCAAGGGCACGGGCGATGTTGAGGCGAACATCGCGGAGTTTAACGCCGTGCTGAAAAACAGCGATGTGGACTTGCAGGTGCTCGGTGTCGGCCCTGACGGGCATCTCGGCTTCAATGAGCCGGGCGAGACGCTTTACGACTGCGCCCACAAAGAAGTGCTTGACGAGAGCACTATTGACGCGAACGCCCGCTTCTTCGCCACGCGCGATGATGTGCCCCGCTACGCCGTTACCATGGGCATGGGCGACATTATGCGTGCAAAGAGCCTGCTTCTGATTATCTCCGGCAACAAGCAGGAAGCCGCAACCGCCCTTTTGATGGACGACAAAATAACCACCCACTGCCCCGCCACGTTCATGAAGCT
>CAYRPD010000106.1:0-5066 GCA_964426095.1 uncultured Oscillospiraceae bacterium
CGATGCCGATGATGCCGACGATGGTGGCAGGGCCGACCTTGCAGTTCTTGCGGTACACGAAGTAACCGAAAATGAACGCGATAACGATGAAGAGAAGAGAGGTGGTTGCGGTGGAAGCATTGCCGCTGACGTTTGCACGGCCGACGGTGAACACGGGGCCTTCGGAAACGAAAGTGCCTGCAACAACTGCGGTGAAGGATGCAATGACGAGAATGAGAACGAGCAGGGCAAAGATGGTGAACAATCTCTGAGCCTTTACGCCCATTTCAGACTTGATGACTTCGCCGACAGAGCCGCCGTTGTGACGGATAGAGGCAAAGAGAGCACCAAAGTCATGCATAGCACCGAAGAAGATGCCGCCGATGACAATCCACAGAAAAACGGGAACCCAGCCGAAAACTGCGGCCTGGATAGGTCCGTTGATGGGGCCTGCGCCCGCGATGGACGAGAAGTGGTGACCCATCAGAACGGCGGGGTTGGCAGGAACGAAGTCCTTTCCGTCGTAACTGGTGTGTGCCGGGGTCTCGTGGTTGGGGTCAACGCCCCACTGTTTTGCAAGCCAAGAGCCGTAGAAAATGTAGCCCAGAGCAAGCAGAACAACTGCGATGAGAAGAATAAGTACTGCGCTCACACTTTTCACTCCTTAAATGAAAGTATAAAATTTATATTGCTTTTCGCTTTAAGAGCCCCTCAGTCTCTACCGGCGAACAGCTTACTGAAGTAATCTTCAAGCTCGTGCCCGGCGCGATTGGTCGTCACCTTGCGCGTGCTCAAATCGACAATACCGGCTTTCAGCTCGGTATAGCCGTGCAGGGAAAATTTATAGCTTTTTGAAAAGCTCTGCTTGGATACATACTTTGCCGTGTCTTTGTCAACGGAATCGGCAATGAAAATAACCTTGGCGTTAGTGTACTGGTGCTCCTTATGCGGCTTTACGCGGGGCAACGTATCGTCAAGGGCGAGCTTCACCGCCGCGTCTATCGCGGCCTTATCAAAGCTCGGCGCGGAGAAAACGTAGGCAAACTCGTTTGTTTCATTCCCCCACACCTTGATGTTTTTAGTGAGCCAATAGCGCTCATCGCGGGAGAAATACTCCGCCTTGAAGCTCAGCGGCGCTTGCTCAGGCGTGGCCTCGAATACGTTATAATAGGCGCTGTAGGAATCTTTAAGCACCTCTAAAAACTCTTGCCGCTCCATTGAAACCTCCAAATACGGATAAACGCTTTCTTAAAGGATAACCGGGCATTCCTTACGAAGTCTTTACGGATTTGCCCCAATCCTCAACAAGAATATAACGCATAATCAAAAAAATTTCAATAGGCAATTCACAGAAATTCCACATTTATTTCTCGAAAACCGATGTTTTTTGTCGTTTTTGTTATTATGTCAACTCATTTTTATCATTTTTTGTATCCCATGCGCAAAATCGGCGTATAAATTCTGAATTTGCGCTAACTTAACATCTTAACGAATTTTAACAAAGAGTTAACTTTGTTAAATCGTCTGTTATTTTAATTGTAAGAGTTTACAGCTTCAAAAATTTGATGTATATTTAAGATTGTTTTTTTAAGATAAAATTAAGTTTACCGTCAGATTGGAAAAAGAGGTTTAGGATGGAATACAAGCTGTGTGTGCCGTGCCTTTTGGGGCTTGAAGGGCCGATAGCGGACGAGCTTAAAAGGCTCGACATGGAAAACGTAATAAGCGAAAACGGGCGCGTATATTTCACGGGCGGCGCGGAAGCTATCGCGAGGGCTAACGTGAATTTGCGCATCGGTGAGCGCGTGCTGGTGGAGCTGGGACGGTTTAACGCCGTTACGTTTGAGGAGCTTTTTCAAGGCGTAAAGGCGATTCGCTGGGAAGATATTTTGCCGCGTGACGGGGCGTTTCCCGTAAAGGGGTACAGCCTTAACTCCGCGCTCTTCTCCGTGTCGGACTGCCAAAAGATAATAAAGAAAGCGATTGTGGAGCGCTTGAAGAGCGTATATGGGCTTGAATGGTTTCCGGAAAGTGCGGAAACATATCAGGTGCAGTTTTCCATAATGAAAGACAGCGTTTCCATATGCCTTGACACCTCCGGCGAGGGGCTTCACAAGCGCGGCTATCGCCCGGCGCACAACGCCGCACCTTTGAAAGAGACTATGGCGGCGGCAATGGTGAAGCTGTCGCGCTACAGAGGGCGGGATGATTTCATAGACCCCTTCTGCGGCAGCGGCACTATCCCCATCGAAGCCGCGCTCATCGCGCGCAACATCGCCCCCGGCCTTAACCGCAGCTTTGCCGCAATGCGCTGGCGCGCTATCCCCAAAAACGTGTGGGAGAATGCCCGCGAGGAAGCAAAGAGCCGCGAATTCCACGGGGAATATAACATAGTAGGCTCTGACATTGACCCGAAAGCCATAGCCATTGCGCGCGAGAACGCACAGCGCGCTGGCGTGGCGGACATAGTTCGCTTTGAAGTGGCGGACGCAACGGCGTTTTCGCGCCGAACCGAGCGCGGCGTAATCGTGACAAACCCGCCTTACGGCGAGCGCATAATGGAAAAGCAGCAGGCCGAGGAGCTTTACCGCGCGTTCGGAAAAGCGTGGCGGCAGACAGAGAATTGGCAGCTTTATCTTCTCTCCTCGCACACGGAGTTTGAGCGCTGCTTCGGCAAGACAGCCGACAAGAAACGCAAGCTTTATAACGGCATGATAAAATGCGATTTGTTTATGTATTTCAAATGATTTCTTCCATATTATAAAAACAAGGGAGCAGCTAAAGATATGAAGCATCTGTTCATCGTCAACCCCATTGCCGGAGGCAGGGATCACACGCAGGAAGTGCGGGAAAAGGTTGAAAAGGCCTTTGCCGAGCGCGGCGGAGAGTACGAAATCTACGTTACACGCGCCCCGCTTGACGCGACCGAAAAGATTCTTGCCGAGGCCGCAAAGAACACCGCATTGCGCGTGTACGCTTGCGGTGGGGACGGGACATTTAACGAATGTATCTGCGGCGCGGCGCACCTGCCCAATGTCGCCCTCTGTCCCTTCCCCACCGGCACGGGCAATGACTTTTGCCGGATGTTCGGCGAGGAGAGCGAGCTTTATCGCGACCTTGACGCGCTTTTGGACGGCGAAGAGCGCCCCATCGACCTTATAAACGTAAACGGCCGCTGGTGCAGCAACATCGCTTCCGTCGGCATTGACGCGCGCATAGGCACGGATGTGCATAAATACAGCCACATCCCCGTTATCGGCGGCGCGGCAGGTTACGTGGTATCGGCGGTTGTGAATATGTTCAAGGGTATCAGCCGCAATATGTACATAAAATGCGGCGACTATTACGCCGAGGGCGGGCATACGCTTATCTGCGCGTGCAACGGCCGGTTCTACGGCGGCGGCTTCAACCCCACGCTCAACGCCCGCCCCGATGACGGCGAGCTTGATTTCATCATCGTGCGCCGCGTGAGCCTACTCACCTTTGCCCGGCTCATCGGCAAGTACGCCGCCGGGCGCGCGGACGAATTCCCCAAGTACGTAACGCATCTTAAAGGCACACAGATAGAAATCGGCTTTGACGAGGAAGAAGTCGTAAACCTTGACGGCGAGGCGCTTTTCGCCAAGCGCGTTACGATGAACCTTGTGCCGGGCGCGGCAAAGCTCATCGTTCCCAAGGGAATGAAATTTTTCGGGTGAAAATCTTATATAATTTTTCCTACAAAAGTTTTCACAGAAAGTTAATAAAAATTTTCGCAAAAAAGCCCTTTAGGGGCTTGCAAAAAATCAAAAGTGTGGTATTATAAGCTTCGTTAGCACTCAGGGTGTTTGAGTGCTAACGAAGCTTAAATAATTTTGTAAAAAATTTTTGGAGGTATATAAGCAATGAAACTGAAACCGTTGGCTGACAGAGTTGTTCTCAAGCAGAACGAAGCCGAGGAGCGCACTTCCTCCGGCATTTTCCTCACCGCGTCCGCGCAGGAGAAGCCCGAGGTTTACGAGGTTGTCGAAGTAGGCCCCGGCGGGCTTGTTGACGGCAACGAGGTAAAGATGATAGTCAAGACCGGCGAAAAGGTTCTTGTCGGCAAGTACAGCGGCACCAAGGTGAAGCTTGACGATGAGGAGTACACCATCGTCCGTCAGAGCGACATTTTGGCCGTCATAGAGTAATAAGCGAAATAATCAATCGGAGGTTTAATTATTATGGCTAAGCAGATCATATACGGTGAAGAAGCAAGAAAGGCTATCGAGCGCGGCGTAAATCAGCTCGCCGATACCGTTAAAATAACCCTCGGCCCTAAGGGGCGCAACGTTGTGCTTGACAAGAAGTTCGGCACTCCCCTTATCACCAACGACGGCGTGACCATCGCCAAGGAAATCGAGCTTGAGGACGCTTTTGAGAATATGGGCGCACAGCTCATCAAGGAAGTTTCTACCAAGACCAACGATGTCGCCGGTGACGGCACGACTTCCGCCACCATTCTTGCCCAGGCAATGATTAATGAGGGCTTGAAAAACCTCGCTGCCGGTGCTAACCCCATGGTTATGAAGCGCGGCATTCAGAAAGCCACCGAGGCCGCCGTGGAAGCCGTCAAGGCCGCTTCCCAGCCTGTTTCCGGCACGAAGGACATTGCCCGCGTCGGCACTATCTCTTCCGGCGATGAGCATATCGGCACGCTTATAAGCGAGGCCATGGAAAAGGTCAGCCAGAACGGCGTTATCACCATTGAGGAATCCAAGACCGCCGAGACCTACTCCGACGTTGTCGAGGGTATGCAGTTTGACCGCGGCTATCTCAGCCCGTACATGGCCACCGATATGGATAAGATGGAAGCTGTCATTGACGATGCGCTTATCCTCATCACCGATAAGAAGATCTCCAACATTCAGGAGATTCTGCCCCTCTTGGAGCAGATTGTTAAGGCCGGGCGCAAGCTCCTTATCATCGCAGAGGATGTTGAGGGCGAAGCTCTTGCCACCATCATTCTCAATAAGCTTCGCGGCACGTTCACCTGCATCTGCGTGAAAGCCCCCGGCTTCGGCGACAGACGCAAGGAAATGCTTCAGGATATCGCAATCCTCACCGGC
>CAYRPD010000107.1:0-5029 GCA_964426095.1 uncultured Oscillospiraceae bacterium
TAGGCACGGCATTCCCGACAATTGCGCGGTATTCTTGCCACTGCTTTTTATCAGCAGACGCGCGGGCAACTTTCTTAAATTCAAGCGCCGTGCCCTCGGGGTCTTCCTCGAATTTCTTTTCTAACCATTCCGGGTACGTTTCCCGCTTGCGTTCGTGACCTTTTATCCAAGAAAGCAGAGTACAGCGACAGTTATAAACGTTCCAACCGCTTGCGCCGTGTGAAGTATCGCCGGGGAACATAAGCTCCTCACCGCCAACGATAAAAGGCTCATCAACCGCTACACGTTGCCCGTCCGCCATACCGTGGGCATGGCGCGTCCTAGCGTCTCTTGTCGCTAGCCATTCCCGTGTCATTTCAATGCCCATTTCTGCGGCGCGCTCGTAGCTTGATTGTCTGCCCCCGTTCTCTGCGGCGGTTACGGCGGTACGCGCGGCGCGCAGGGCGCTATCGACACTCATTCCTACTATGCGCTCGCGTAGGTCGGCGGCAATGCGGCTTGTGCTGCTGCCCATGAGTATACCGCTTGTTACGCTTGCGGTTATCTGCTTTTTACCAAACTCTAAATCTATACCGCGTTTCACCGCTTTCTTCGCCGGATAATGATATCTTGGGTAAAATTTTGCTGAAAAAGCGTGATTTTATAAGCGAGTTGAATTATAGTTGAATTTTGGCGCGGTTTTTCGATTAAACCGGCAAATAAAAAAGTCAGTGTTCAAGGGTCAAACCCATTGAAAACACTGGCTTTTTCTTTTGGTATGCCCGACAGGAGTCGAACCTGCGACCTTCAGAGTCGGAGTCTGACGCTCTATCCAGCTGAGCTACGAGCACATATTCACTTATCGCTTAGGTATTATAGCAAATTCACCCTTGCTTGTCAAACCTTACAGCCGCGTTTAAGCGCAATTCTTTGCGCGCGTTTTCGCCGTGAAAGAGCACGGATATACGCACTCCGCGCTCTTTCGCGTTTTTGCGACCGGTTGTATGTTCCCACGCGGCGTTTGCAGTGTGCGGCGCGGGTTATTTTATCGCACCCGCCACGGTGTTTATGAGCGATACATCCGACGCTTTCAGCTTTATCCCCGCGCGCAGAGTTTGCCCGTCGGGGTAGGTCACGGTGATTTGCATTTCCGCACCCTCTACCGCGCCCTTGTTTTTCAGCGCCTTGAGAAAGCCGGGAAACTGCGGGTGGTTTGCGCAAAAGGTGCTCCACGATTGCTTGAGCGTAAAAAGAGCATTTAAGTCCATACTGTCCCTCCGAAAAGCCATATCGGCGTGTTAGTTTATGCGTACTATTATATTGCAAACGAAGCCAAAACGGAACAGGGAAATGCGCGGTTTTTCGCATTTAGGGCAAAAAGAGAGATGCGCCGCACCTCTCTTTTATCTCATTTCAATTACCTACAGATACGCGCTTTACTCCACGCTTATCATATAGTAATACACGGGTTGGCCGCCGTTGACGACGCTGACCTCGGCATCGGGGAAGCAGCCGGTTATGGTGGCCGCCGCGTCCTGCGCGTCGGCGATTTCCACGTCCTCGCCGTAGTAAACCGTGATAAACTCCGGGCTGAACTCATCAAACGCCCAGCTCAGCTCTTTAAAGAGCGTCTTAATATTGGTGTAGCTGCCCAAAAGCGCGCCGTCAAGCAGCGCGAGATACTCGCCTGCGTGGATGGTGTGCCCGTCAAAGTCCGAATCGCGCGCGGCATAGGTCACCATCGCGGTGTGCACGGCTTTCATCGCCTCTATCATCGTTTCGGCAAGCTCCGCTTCGCCCACATCGGGGTTGAAGCTCAAAAGCGCCGCCACGCCCTGAGGCACGGTCTTGGTGGGGATAACTATAACGCGCTTCTCCGTGAGCGGAATGCACTGCTCCGCCGCCATGATTATGTTCTTATTGTTCGGGAAAACAAACACCGTGGAAGCCGGGGTGCGGTTGATTTCGCGGAGAATGTCATCGGTAGAGGGGTTCATGGTCTGTCCGCCGGTAACAATACCGTCCGCGCCAAGCTCTTTAAATAACTCCGCCATACCGTTGCCCGCGCAAACCGTGACTATGCCGAACTCCTTTTCGGGCGCGGCAACCGCGCCGTTTTCCAGCTCCTGCTCGATAGCGTCCAAATCGTCGGTGGACTGCGCCTTGCGCCCGGCGACTATGTCATCATGCTGGGTGCGCATATTCTCGATTTTGGCAAGCTCCAGCGTACCGTATTTCTGCGCCTCGTTGAGCGCATCGCCGGGGGTATTGGTGTGTACGTGCACCTTAAACGCTTCATCGTCCTCGCCGATAACCAAGCTGTCGCCGATGCTGTTGAGATAGGCGCGGTACGGGTCAAGATCCACATCGGGGTCATTCTTGCGCACGATAAACACCGTATCAAAGGCAAAGGTGATTTCCTCGGTATCGAAAACATCAAAGGGGCTTTCGCCGCCGTCCTTGACCTCAACGGCACTTGCGGGCGCGGCAATTTCGCCGCGAAGAGAGGCAAGCATGGCCGAGAGAATGACCATATAGCCCTTGCCGCCCGCGTCCACCACGCCGGCCTTTTTCAAAACGGGGTTGAGATTGATAGTGTCCGCCAGCGCGTCATTACCGGCGGAGATTGCGCATTCAAAAACGCTTTCCATGCTCGCGCCCGCTCCGGCAGCCTGCACGGCGGCCTCGCTTGCAAGGCGGGAAACCGTGAGTATTGTACCCTCGGCGGGCTTCATAACGGCCTTGTACGCCGCGTCCACCCCGTCCGCCATAGCACCGGCAAACTCAACCGCGCCTGCGGTTTCCATGCCTTTAAGGCGCTTTGCAATGCCGCGGAAAAGGAGAGAGAGAATAACGCCGGAGTTGCCGCGCGCGCCGCGCAAAAGCGCGCCGGAAACGCAGTCGGCCGCCTTGTCAATGGAGACAAAGCTGCGCTTTCTCAGCTCGTTTGCGGCATTATTGAGGGTAAGGCACATATTCGTGCCCGTGTCGCCGTCGGGTACGGGGAATACGTTCAGCTCGTTGATATGCTGTATATTATTATGCAGCGCCGCGTCCGCGCAGAGTATCATCTCTTTGAACGCGGCGGCATCAATGTAATCTTTCAAGTTGCAGTACCTCTTATCCGATAATCGTATCTATATATACATCCACGCTCTTAATGGGAACGCCCGTGGACTTAGTGAGCTTATATTTGACCTCTTTCATAATGCTGCGGGACACCGCACTGATGTTCACGCCGTGATCCACGCCTATATGCAGCTCCAGCGACACGGTGCCGTCATCGTTATTGTGCGCCACAACGCCCTTGGACATCGACTCACGCCGCAAAAGCTGCCACGGGCCGCCTTCCTTGGAGCACGTAACCATGCCTTTCACGCCGAAGCAGCTTGTCGCCGCGTCTCCGGCAAGATTCGTGAACACCTCTTCCGCTATGCTTAGCATCCCGTTGCCGTTGATTATATTCACCATAATAATACCTCTCCTTTCTGAAGATTGGCTTTAGCGGCGTGCAGCCGCCGCCTCGGCAGGGTATAGGGTACAATAAATTCTATCAATTATATCATATAAAGCCGATTATCTATTATAATACATCATTTTCAAAACTACAAGCAGATTTTGAAGTATTTTATCGTGCATTTTAGATAAACTTTCGCCCCCGTGCTTTTGCACGAGGGCGTTTTTGCCGATTTTAGTACATTTTTAGGGTATTGCGCGAAAAACTCACTTGTGATATCTCAGCGCGCAGATATCGTCGCCCTTGGCGATGCACTTGGGCAGGTCGAGCGAGCCGCCGTAGCACTCGCCTATGGCATGGTCGCCGCACATGGCAATGTCGCACAGCATGGCGATCTCTTCGTCCGAGCACCCGGCGTTCTGCCACGCCTTAACCAGCGGGCAATAATGAAAGTCGATGGAAAGCTTCTCGTCCGTGCTCTCCTTGATTTCCATTTCAAACACCAGCTGCGCCGCCTTGGTGAAAAGCGTCTTTTTCAGCCCCTTGAAGCTGTCGGTGTTGCCCTTCTTCACAAGCCCCGCCCCCTGCGAAAACCCGCAGCGCCTCACGGCCGCACTGCCGAAGTCTCTGGGGTCTAAGCCGCGCTTTTGCGCCTCATCGCACAAAAGGTAGAGCCAAAAGGCGCGGTGCTCAAGCTGGGCGCGGATGGCCTGCAAAAGGGCGTTGCGGTATTTCGGTTCGTTTTTTACTATGCTCATAATTTTCTCCTTTTTCACTCTTGTGTCCCTTGCTGCCGCCATTATAACATATCCGATTGAAAATACCAACTCCCGAACGCATATTTTAACCCCGTTTTTATCCTTTTGCATAAATTTGCATGGCCTATGCCCAATTTCGTATATATTTAACTAAAAATTTATCCACTATTACGGTTTACAATTCGTCAAAAGAATGGTAAACTATCTGTGTCTGTAAGCTTGGCATAGCTATGCCCTGTGAGCGGATACGCAATGTTTTATTTTTTTAATGGAGATGAATATAGAATGCAGAGACACTTCAAAACGATGGACGGCAACAACGCTGCCGCCCATGTATCCTACGCGTTTACCGAAGTAGCAGCTATCTACCCCATCACCCCGTCCAGCCCCATGGCCGACTATGTTGACCAGTGGTCCGCTGCCGGAAGAAAGAACATCTTCGGCACTACCGTTAAGGTGCAGGAGATGCAGGCCGAGTCCGGCGCTGCCGGTGCTGTCCACGGCTCTTTGAACGCCGGTGCTCTCACCACGACTTACACCGCGTCTCAGGGCCTTCTGTTGATGGTTCCGAATATGTACAAGATCGCCGGTGAGCTTCTGCCCGCAGTCTTTCATGTTTCCGCGCGTACCGTCGCCAGCCACACCCTCAACATCTTCGGCGATCACAGTGACGTTATGGCTTGCCGTCAGACCGGCTTTGCCATGCTCGCCGAGTCCAACGTGCAGGAAGTCATGGACCTCAGCCCCGTGGCTCACCTTGCCGCTTTGAAGGGTCGCGTGCCGTTCGTCAACTTCTTTGACGGCTTCCGCACCTCTCACGAGCTTCAGAAGATCG
>CAYRPD010000108.1:0-4978 GCA_964426095.1 uncultured Oscillospiraceae bacterium
AGGGCTTTGAGCCGGAGCAAATCTGCCTTTGCGGAGAGAGCGCGGGCGGCGGGCTTATATACGCGCTGTGTCTGCGTCTGCGTGAGCACGCTCTCCCGCTCCCGTGCGGGATAATCGCAATATCGCCGTGGGTCGATTTGACAGGGAGCGGCGAATCATATGAATACAACCGAGAAAACGACCCGTCGCTTTCCGAGGAGCTTTTGCGCTTTTACGCCGAGTGCTACACGGACGATGTGAAAAACCCCGAGGTCTCGCCGCTGTTCGGCGAGCTTGGCGGGCTGCCGCCGTCGCTGATTTTCGCGGGCGGAGACGAGATACTCCTGGACGACTCGAAAAGGCTGCACGAAAAGCTGCTCGCCTCGGGCTGCGACAGCAAGCTCATCATCGCGCCGGAGAGATGGCATGCCTACGTGCTCTACGGTCTGCACGAAAATGCGGACGATTACGACAACATTCGGCAGTTTTTGACCCGCGTGCTCGACAAATCCGCCAAGCCGCAGTGGCTGCGGCTCGATAACGCGGCGAAAATATACCCCGCCGCGCTACGGCGCAACTGGAGCAATGTTTTCCGCCTGTCGGCCTCGTTCACCGAGCCCATCGACCGCGAAATTCTGCGCGCGGCACTGGATGTGACGATGCGCCGCTTCCCGTCAATCGCGGTGCGCGTGCGGCGGGGTGCGTTTTGGTTTTATTTGGAGCGCGTGCCGGAGGCACCGCAGATACTAAACGAAAAAAGTCAGCCGCTTGTGCACATGTCCTTTGCGGAGATTAAGCAATGCGCGTTCCGCGTGGTGGTGTACGAAAACCGGGTGGCGGTGGAGCTTTTCCACGCGCTGACCGACGGCACGGGCGGCATGATATTCTTCAAAACGCTTTTGGCCGAGTATATCACGCAAAAATACGGCGAGAGCGTGCCGAACACGGACGGGGTCTTGTGCCGCATGGACGAGCCGACGCGCGGCGAGCTTGAGGACAGCTTTTTGAAAAACGCGGGCGCGGTGACGGCAAGCCGAAAGGAGGCCACCGCCTACAAGCTCACGGGCGAGCGTGAGCCGGACGGCTTTGTGCACCTGACGACCTTCATGCTCAACGCCGACGCGGTCAAAAGCTGCGCCAAGGCGCACTCGGCCACCGTGACCGAGCTTTTGACGGCGGCGATGATGCTCTCGATACTGCGCTTGCAGGCGAAAAAGGTGCCCCGCCGCTCGCGGCGAAAGCCGATAAAGGTGCTTGTGCCGGTGAATCTGCGCACGCTTTTCCCGAGCACGACGCTGCGCAACTTCGCCCTGTTCATCACGCCGGAGCTTGACCCCAAGCTCGGCGACTACGAGTTTGACGAGGTATGCTCGGCTGTGCACCACCGCCTAGGCATGGACAACACCGCCAAGCGCATGAGCGCGAAAATCGCCTCGAACGTCAACAGCGAGCTGTCGCCGGTTTTGAAGGTGATGCCGCTGTTCGTGAAGAACGCGGCCATGCGCGCGGTGTTCGACACCGTGGGCGAGCGCAAATCCTGCCTTTGCATGTCGAATTTGGGGCTTGTGAAGCTGCCGGAGGTCATGGAGGAATATATAAAGCGGATGGACTTCATCATCGGCGTGCCGAGTGCAAGCGCATACAACTGCGCGCTTTTGAGCTACGGCGGAACGACGTATATAAACCTCATCCGCAACATCGTCGAGCCGGAGCTGGAGCGCGAGTTTTACGGCGTGCTGCGCGAGCTCGGGCTGCATGTGAAAATAGAAAGCAACCAACGCTGACAGGAGGGAAAGATATGTATTGCATAAAATGCGGAGTTGAGCTGGCCGAAAGCGAGAAAAAGTGCCCGCTTTGCGGCACGGTGGTGTTCCACCCCGACCTGCCCGCGCCCGACGGCGCGCCCCCCTACCCCGTTTATCGCGGGGACAACGTGGACAATGTGAACCGCTCAGGCGTGATGTTCGTGGTGTCGATGCTGTTTTTGCTGCCGATTGTGGTGGTGCTGCTGTGCGACTGGCAGATAAACGGGCGCGTCGTGTGGTCGGGCTATGTCGTGGGGGCGGTGCTGTTTTTGTACGTGGCGGCGATACTGCCGCTGTGGTTTGACAAGCCCAACCCCGTGATATTCATCCCGGCGGTTTTCGCCGCCGCGGCGCTGTATCTGCTGTACATCAACCTCGCCGCAGGCGGGCACTGGTTTGTGTCGTTCGCGCTGCCGGTGTGCGTGGGGGCATGCGCCGTGCTGACGGCGTCCGCCGCGCTGCTGCGCTATCTGCGCCGGGGGCACTTCTTCATTTTCGGCGGGGCGTTCATACTCACGGGGCTATATAACGTGCTGATTGAGTTTTTGTTGAACGTCACGTTCGGCCTGCACGAGGGGTTTATATGGTCAATCTATCCCCTCGCGGTGTGCGTGCTGCTGGGCATAACGCTCATCGTGATTGGCAGCAGCAGCCAAATCCGCCGCTCTCTACACAAAAGGTTTTTCCTGTGATATTGGTGAAATGATAAAAGGATTGTCGCGAGAATATCGCGGCAATTCTTTTTGGCGTGTGGGGGGGATTTACACTTGATGTTCTGATTGGGAATGGGGGTGTGACGAAGTGCGGCGGTGAGGGCAGACCGCGCCGCAAGGCGGCGGGGGATTTGGGTGGCTTTTGCGTTATGTGTATTATTTTATGTTAATTATATTACGTATTCTATATTACGTAGCTTGTATTATCTCAACTGCACTATGTAAATGATATTCTGTAAATTGATTTATGTCTATGATATTATGTATATGTTCATTGCAAAAGCACCTGTGAGGGTCACAGGTGCTTTTATGGGGTTTAATAATTATGATTTTGTTTATTTGGGCTTGTTCCCTGCTCACTCCACGGTGAAAACTGCTTTGCATGAGCCGTCGGAAAAGACGAACTCTATTTCGTGCTCGCCGGATTCCAAGGCTTGCAAGACCTCGGCGGGGATTACTATTTCGCCGTTTTTCAGCTCGAAGCTGACTTCCTCGCCGTCGATGAGGACTTTGATGACGTTCTCATCGGAGAGGGTGAAGGTCAGAGAGTCTGTGCCGGTGCCGGGCCAGGTTTGCTTATCTCCCTTTATCACGCTGTAACGCGCGAGGACGGGGGCGGTTACTGCCGTGGTTTCTTCCGCCGGGGTAACGACCTTGTTTGAAGTGTCATCAGAGGGCTTGGTGGGTTCGTCGGTCTTGGGGGGCTTGGGGGTAATTTGTTCAAGCTTTCCCTCATCTTCGTTCAGTGCGGACGTATCGGGCTCAACAGGTGTAGCCGTCTTGTTTTCCGGGCCACCGCCGCCGCCTATGGGTGCGCCCGCATTGACTATTGTTTCACCGTCAACGATATAAGCACCACCGGCTGTCGCGGTCACCTTGGCATCTCCCGATATGGTTACGACTCCACACGTTCCTAGGTCACTAGAGCTATTAGACGCTCCGCCGCCGATTCCCGCCGCGCCGTTGCCGCCGGTTGCATTGACAGTGCCTCCGGTTATGGTCACACCACTCGCGCTGCCTCGCTTTCCGCCGCCGCCGATTCCGGCCGCGCCATTGGCAACGTTCTTATTACTCGCAATATCCACGCCGGCTACACTGCCACCTGTTGCGGTAACAGTACCTCCGGATATTTTTATGTTTGTTCCGTTAGCCGTGTTACCACCGCCAATGCCCGCGCCGGCAGCTTTGTTGACGCCTAAATTTGCACCTCCGGTTGCATTTACTTCGCCGCCGGATATGGTGATATTCTCGCCATTACCTTGAAAACCGCCGCCGATTCCGGCTGCACCATTGCCGCCGGTTGCGGTGACTTTGCCGCCGGATATGGTGATATCACTACCATTTTTGGTACTCCCGCCGCCAATGCCTGCGCCGCCAGCAGATTCTCCGTTAACGTTTGCAGTCACTTCGCCACCTGTTATTTCTATATGGCTACCTTCGGACGTATACCCGCCGCCAATACCGGCTGCACCTCTTCCGCCGGTTGCTGTGAGACTGCCGCTTGTGCCGTTAGCATCCTTTATGGTCAGCTTACCCGTATCACTACCGTTCTTTTCGACACCGGCATGATAAGCCGCGCTTTTGACGGAGTTGCTGCCGTCAAGCTCAATGTTGGTGTTGCCGGTGCCGGTGACGGATATGGCCGCGCTGCCACCGTTCACCGATGATGTATCAATATGAACGTCCTTGATCGTAACATTTGCCGTTTTTTCCGCTTCGGCGTTGATGGTGATGGTGTTGGAGCTTGGGGTCTCCGCCGAGCCGCCGGTTATTATCGGAGTGTAATCCTCTACTGGCTCAGCACCGCCTTGAGAGACGGTTTGCGTATTTCCGGCATTCACGATTATGTCACCGTCTGTAATATCCCATTCTTGGGCAAACGCCGATGTGCCGAGGGAAAAGACAAGCATGAGTGCCAAAGCAAGAGACAGCGCGCTTTTCAAGAGCTTATTCATCGTAAAACCTCCTTGAATTATTTTATATGCAATTGATATACAATGTGAAATGCTCTCATTTTGCAAAGCAAAATGAGCAAATGCCGGCATTTGCGGAGTGCGTTGTGCCGGTTTCCTTTTTATTCATTATAAAACGCGATGTATTTTTATTCAAGCGTTTTTTCGCAAAGAGACGGATTTTTTGCACTTGCAGCACGTTTTGCAATGTATTTCGCACTATGTGCACTTTCAATTGCAATAAATTCAGCGTATAATAGGGGCACAAGATGGACGTTTAACAGCTCTTTCAAGGAGGTTTCAAGCATGAAAAAGCTTATTTCCTGTATAATAATCGCGGCTGTGGCACTCTCCTGCTGCGCTTGCGGCGCGTCGGGCTCGACCGGGGCTAGCGCGGGCTCTGCCGCCCCCGCCGCACCGGCGGCGGCTGCCGTTCCCGTTGAGGACGGGATTTTGAGAGTCGCGGCTCTTTACGACATAAGCACGATGGACGTGGCGCAGACCACGGACAATTACATGGTTCCGATGA
>CAYRPD010000109.1:0-4888 GCA_964426095.1 uncultured Oscillospiraceae bacterium
TCATGCGAGGGGCGCTTTCCGAGCCTGTGAAGCTTATCAGCTCCACGCCTTGGCGGCGGGCGTTGTACGCTTCGCTAAGGCGCACAACGGGCGTTTCGGCATCGAAGGTGGCAAGGGGGACAACATCTGCCGTGCCGATATCGAGAATGGCTTGGCACTGCTCGTAATTATAGGCTTTGCGGCCGCTGTCGGTGATGACAGCGCCCTCGGTGAAGTAGGCCACATCGTCAAAGTGGGCATTGTCCGTGCCGTAGTATTCCTCTATCAAATACCCGTCACGGCGGTGCTTGGCCTCGTTAGCCACGACAAACATGGCGGTGGTTTCCTCGGTTTTGTCAAGCGCGCCGTTAATAAGCTCATAGCGCTTGGCGGAGTGGTTTATATAGCCGTTTTCATCGGTGAAGCCGTACCACGTGAGAATATCATACCCGCCCGCCGCGCTTTCGCACAGCCAGCGCGCCGCGCCCGTGCCGTCCTCGGCGCTTGCTCCGGCGCAATGCTCCTGCGAAAAGGCGAGGGACAGCGCCCCGTCATAGCGCCACAGCTCTTCGTGCAGACAGAGCCTCTCTTCGCCGTCTGATGAGTATCTGTAGGTTTCGTTTTCGGGGGAAAAGGAGTTGTCGATATAGTATAGATACAGCTCCTGCATTCCGTCCGCGTCAAAGTCCAAAAGAGAGGCGTAGGCCACGCCCTTTTCGCCCTCGGTTGCGGAGCACACGCCGTAGCGCCCGATATAGTCGGAAAGTATGCCGATGTACGCTTGCGCCGCTTCCACGGATACGCCGCTTTCCACTGCGCGCTCATCACTTTCATCCGAGAGCGCGGCGGGCGCGCCGTCAACAATGAGGGATTTTTGCGCGGATATAAAGGAGCTTATATTGTCCGGCTCGTCGGAAGAGTTATTGCGCGCTTCAAACACCGCGTTAATCGCCAATGCGCCGACCACAACGCCCACAACGACAAGCCCGGAGGCAAGCGCCATTGCGCTTTTGCGGGGGTTATAGCCCGTGCGCGCGTCACGCGCGGCAGGCTCATTATATTTATCCCGCTCCTGCTTCGACACGGGAGCAATAATTGCTTCTTCATCATCGCGGGCGGTAAACTTCTGCTCCCTGCCGGGGCCGGAGACTATGCGAAGCGAGGATTCATAGCCGCACTTGACCGCAACGGCTTCGGCAATGCTCAATGTTATAGAAAGCGATATACGCGCGCCGTTTTGCATGATTGAAAGCCCCTCTTTAAGCTTCGCGGGCGTGAGAGTGTCGGCGGTATCGGAGTCGGTTGTATCGCGGCAAAGGTGCATTGCGCGCTCGGCATCCGTGAGGAGCATATTAACATCGCGCTCGCCACAGCGGAGAATCGTGCCTATCTGCGCGAGGGTGATTTCATCGCAATAGCGGAAAATCACGGCCATGCGCTGCATATCCGTGAGCGCGCGCAAGCCCTTTTCGACAAGCGCGGCAAGCTCCCCGCCGTTTTCGGGTGCGAGCCTGTCCCCCTGCTCGCCGGGGACGGAATGGCGGCGGCGCGCGCGAGAGTAGCAGAGATTGCCCGCGAGGGCGCAAAGCCAAGTTTCCACCTTGTCCGGCGCTTTAAGCTTTCCTATGCTGTGATAGGCCGCAGTATATGTATCCTGAACCACGTCCCACGCACTTTCCTCGTTCAAAAGCGCCGTCAGGGCATGAAAATAAACATTATCCTTTGTTTTGAGAAACAATTCCTCGTACGCCTGCGTGTCCCCGTTTGCCACGCGTTTAACAAGCTCCGACACAGCCTGATTTTCCATCGCTCCCGCTCCCCTTTTCAGTTGTATTTATGTAAAATTCATTAGACATAAAATGATTTACATAATTATATCACACACCATCGGCGGCGCACAAGAGCAAAGCACGAAAAAGAAAAAATATTTTTATTTTTTCTTACTGGAAAACAATTGTCCTGCACCCAAAAGAAGTAATGCCGCGTTTCGGAGAAAAAAGCCTTGTTTCTATTCGCCCGTGCAAGTAAAAAAGGGGCGCAAATTTTGTAGAAATACTACAAAAATGCGAAAACGGTATTGACAGGAGCTATAAAAGGGTGGTACTATACGGCCAAATTGAATCGCATAAGTGTCGATAGAGGCGCGGTATCCATCAGTAGCTACTGCAAGGGCAGGCAGCCGCAGATAGCGAAAGGGGCCACCGCCGAAGTGTATGGGGAATGCCTGTTGCCCATGCGCTGGGTCGTCAGAGAACATCTGCCGGACTGTCACATAATTTCTTGTGAAGCGCTATCAATGGCTTACGGCTCGGCTTGTGCCCCGACGGGCGCAGTCCATTCCGATTATCCATGAACCGCTTGACAGGCGGTTCATTTTTCATTATCCCGACGGCCGGGAGAAATGCCGAAAGGGCGCAAAAAGCGCCCGCGAAAGGAAAGGTTATGAAGAGAATCATTTGCGTTGCACTGTGCGCGATTATGCTTTTGTCGCTGTGCGCCTGCGGGCAGAGCAGCGAAGCGAAGAGCGGCGTTGAGGACGGCGTTTTGACGGTTGCGATGGAATGCGCCTACGCCCCTTATAACTGGACGCAGAGCGACGATTCCAACGGCGCTGTGCCGATTTCCAACGTGCCGGGTTCTTACGCCAACGGCTACGATGTGATGATTGCAAAGAAGCTGTGCGAGGCTAACGGCTGGCAGCTGGAGCTTGTGCAGTCGGACTGGGATTCGCTCGTGCCGGGCGTGCAGACGGGGCTTTTTGATGCGGTTATCGCGGGTCAGTCCATGACGGCGGAGCGCAGCGAGCAGGTGGACTTTGCAGGGCCTTACTTCTACGCGACTATCGTATGCTTAACCAAGGCCGATTCCGCTTTTGCGTCCGCAACTTCCATTGCCGACCTTGCGGGCGGGCGCTGCACCGCACAGCTTGCAACCATTTGGTATGACCAGTGCTTGCCGCAGATAGAGGGCGCTGACGTGCAGACTGCCGCCGAGACTGCCCCGGCAATGCTGACCGCGCTTGAAAGCGGCTCGGTTGACTTCGTGTGCACCGATATGCCGACTGCGCAGGGCGCAGTTGTGGCCTACCCCGACATGGTTATTCTCGACTTCTCCGGCACAGACGGCGACTTTCAGTTTTCCGAGGAAGTGCGCGCGGAGAATGTGAACATAGGCGTATCTCTGCGCAAGGGCAACAGCGAGCTGAAGAGCGCAATTGACAGCGTTTTGAGCACGATGACCGCCGACGATTTCAACGCGCTTATGGCCGAGGCTATCTCCGTACAGCCCTTGAGCGAGTAAGCGAACAACAACCAATAAAAAAGCGAAGGATTTTTTGCTATGAACATTTTTGCCCAGCTCGGCGCTGATATATCTAAGCTCTGCACAGATTACGGCCTATCCTACCTGCGCGGCATAGGCAACACGCTTGTCCTCGCCCTTGTTGCCACGCTTATCGGCTGCGTTATCGGGTTTGTGTGCGGCGTACTGAACACCATCCCCTGCTCGAAGAACGATTCCGGCGTGAAGAAGTTCTTCGTGGGGCTTATACGGGCGATAGTGCGGATATACGTGGAAGTATTTCGCGGCACGCCGATGGTACTGCAAGCGATGTTTATCTACTACGGTCTCCCCTACTTCACGGGCGGGGCAACGCACTTTGAAAGCGTGTGGACGGCGGCGATACTGGTAGTGTCGATTAACACGGGCGCTTATATGACAGAGTCCGTCCGAGGCGGCATAATCTCCGTTGACCCCGGCCAAACCGAGGGCGCAAAGGCCATAGGCATGACGCACGTGCAGACGATGACGAGCGTGATTTTGCCGCAAGCGCTGAGAAACATCATGCCGCAGATAGGCAACAACTTCATCATAAACGTGAAAGACACGTCCGTGATGTTCGTAATCGGCTTCCCCGATTTCTTTGCCGCGCACCGCGCCGCAGTGGGCGCAACGTACCGCTACTTCCCGTCCGCCGCGATAGAAATGGCCGGGTATCTGACGGTAACGCTGCTTGCGTCGTATCTCCTGCGCAAGCTTGAAAAGAAGCTGGACGGCAGCGGGACTTACGAGCTTGCAAGCGGGGATCAGCTTGTCATGGCGGCGGGCACTTACAGCCACCCCTCGCGCGGCACACCCTTTGACGAGCGCAGCCGCGAATTTGACGAAACCACGGGAGGGACACGCTGATATGGCAGACACTATACTTGAAATAAAGCATCTTTCCAAGTCGTTCGGAAGCCACGAGGTGCTGCGCGATATCGACTTTACGGTGGAACGCGGAGACGTGATAAGCATTATAGGCGCGTCCGGCTCGGGCAAGTCCACGCTTTTGCGGTGCATTAACCTTTTGGAAACGCCCTCTTCCGGCGAAATCCTCTACCACGGGGAAAATGTAGCGGGGCGCGGCGTGAACGCGCCGAAATACCGCTCACACGTGGGAATGGTGTTCCAGTCGTTCAACCTTTTTGACAACATGACCGTGCTGGAAAACTGCATTATAGGGCAGGTCAAGGTGCTCTCCCGCAAGCGCGAGGACGCGCAAAAGCACGCACTTGAATACTTGGAGCGCGTGGGCATGACCCCGTACATCAACGCCCGCCCGCGCCAGATTTCCGGCGGGCAGAAGCAGCGCGTTGCAATCGCGCGCGCAATGGCGATGGATCCGGAGGTTTTGCTCTTTGACGAGCCGACAAGCGCACTTGACCCGGAAATGGTGGGCGAGGTGCTGAACGTAATGAAGGGCCTAGCCGAGGACGGAATGACGATGCTTGTCGTGACGCACGAAATGGCCTTTGCGCGCGATGTGAGCACAAGGGTTGTGTACATGAACAACGGCGTTATCTGCGAGCAGGGCGCGCCGGAAGAGGTGTTCTCTTCCCCCAAGGAGCAAGCCACAAAGGACTTTCTT
>CAYRPD010000110.1:0-4827 GCA_964426095.1 uncultured Oscillospiraceae bacterium
CGGCGCGCCACATTTAAGGCATGAATGATTATAGCAGATAATTTGATTTTGTCAATAACTATTTTCGCAATTTTCAAAAATATTTTTTTGAGGCTTGAAAAGCGACACGGAAAAGAACACCGCCGCCATGATGAGCGCAAGCACGAGCGCGGCCGCGCCGTGATCCATCGTCAGCAAAAAGCGCATCGTCAGATACGCATAATACCCCAAAAGCGAAGCGAACTGCACCAAAAGCGCACCGGCGGAATACTCCGGCGTGGCAAAAGCGAGCAGGAGAAAGAGAATATCTGCGGCGAAGAAATACCGCTCATGCATATGCGGCAGCAGAAACGGAATGCCGAGCGCGAGAAGCACCGCCGCGCCGAGGATTGCGCGCTCATTCAGCCGCTCGCGGAAAACCAAGCACAAAAGCAGCACAAGCCCCATAAACACAACCGCCGCCGCGATGCCGAGAGTTGAGGCGAGGGCGTTGTAGCTTTCGGGGAGCGTATATTGAAAGAACGAATACACGGACGGGGAGTTATAATTTAACCCGCTGCCGATGCTGCCGGTTTGGTCAAGGTAGAGCGTGAGCGTTTCGATAAACGGGCGGCCGAGCAGCACGGCGGGCAACACAAGCGCAACATACGCCGCCGGAAAAATGAAAAAGTGCTTCCAATCAAGCTTCCCGTAAAACCACAGCACCGCGAAAACAGGGAGAATAAACACCGCTTGCAGCTTAAACCCGAACGAGAGCGTCGCAAGCACCATGGCGAGCACCGGGCGGTCATCAAGCGCGCAATATACCCCCAAAAGCGCGAGGGAGACATAGACGCTGTCGCACTGCGCCCAAAGAGCGCCGTTTAGAAAAACCGTCGGCAGCATGAGCGCAGCGAAAAATACGCCGATGCGCCGCACGGGGCTTTGCGTGAAGCGCCCCAAAAACAGCGCACACGCCCACGCCAAAAGCACATCGAAAAATATGCTCAAAAGCTTAATGAGATAAAGGTCATTTATACTGCTATAGGAAAAAAGCGCAAGGAAATAGAGATAGGGGATATTATAATTGCCTATCTGACGGCTGAGCGCGGCAAAGCCGCCGTTTTGCCGGAAGTAATCGACCCAGCGGGCGAGAAAATCCCGATAATCCAAGGTTACATAGTCAAGCACCGCCGCGCGCGAGCAGAACGCGAGCGCCAACAGCAACACGCACACGATAACGGCGCGCGCCGAACGCAAAAGCCGCATTTTCCACAGCAACCACAGCGCAAACGCCGCTTCAAGCGCGAGAATTATAATAACCCGGTAATCCATGCAAAGCCTCCGTGCGGACGGTTTTACACCCGCCCTTAAAAACAAAAAAGCCGGAGCAGCAACTCCGACCGAAATTTTTATAAAAAACCCTTGACTTTATATATCTCATAATGGTAAAATAGAGCGCTATGTATCGGGGAGAGGGGATATACCCCCACTCTTTACGGTATGAATTATAGCATTATGACCTGCTAAAATCAACACCACGGCTTGGGATTTTGACAACTCAGCCGGGTGTTTGCAAATCAAAACAAGGAGAGTGCGCTAATGCCAAAGGATGTTCTCTACGGCAAAACTCTGCGAAAGAGCTTTGCCCGTACCCAGGAAATCATGGATATGCCCAATCTGCTGGAGATTCAGAAAAGCTCCTACCGCTGGTTTTTGACCACCGGATTGCGCGAGGTTTTCAAGGATGTTGACTCCGTTACGGACTATTCCGGCAATCTTGAGCTGAGCTTCATCGACTATTCCATGAACGAGAAGCCCAAGTACACCGAGGAGGAGTGCAAGGCGCGTGATGCCACGTATGCCGCCCCTCTGAAAGTTCGGGTGAGACTGCGCAACAAGGAAACCGAGGAGATAAAGGAGCAGGAGATCTTCATGGGCGACTTCCCGCTCATGACCGCCGGCGGTACTTTCATCATCAACGGCGCGGAGCGTGTTATCGTTTCGCAGATAGTCCGCTCTCCCGGCGTGTACTTCGACCGCACCGTGGACAAGTCCATGATGAGCGTGTATGCCGCAACCGTTATCCCTTACCACGGCGCATGGCTGGAGTATGAAACGGACGCGACCGATGTATTCAATGTCCGCATAGACAAAAACCGCAAGCTGCCCATCACGTGGTTTTTGAAGGCGATGGGGCGTTACAACGCCGATGAGCCTGCCACTTGGTTAAGCTGCGTTTCCAACCCCTCTTCCGGCGCTGAGACCAACGAGCGCCTGAAAGAGATCTTCGGCGAGGACGAGCGCATTACGGCAACTCTCGATAAGGACACTTGCCAGACCCGCGATGAATGCCTTATCGAAATCTACCGCAAGCTCCGCCCGGGCGATCCCCCCACGGTGGAATCCGCCGAAGTGCTGCTTGACGGGCTTTTCTACGACCGCCGCCGCTATGAAATCAGCAACGTAGGCCGTTATAAGTTCAATAAGAAGCTCTCTCTCTTCCCGCGCATTGCCGGCTTTGAGCTTGCTCAGCCCGTGGCCGACCCCTTTACGGGTGAGATAATCGCCGATGCGGGCGAGATAATCTCTCGTGCCAAGGCGCGCGAAATCGCCGATGCGGGCGTGCTGGATGTCTATCTTAAAGACGATGATAAGACCGTGCGCGTGTTCTCCAACGGCATGGTGGATATCCGTCGCTTTGTTGACTTTGACCCCGAGGAGCTCGGCATAAAGGAGCTTGTACGCGGCAATGTCATGCGTGAGCTTTGCGCCCAGTTCGAGGGCGAAGCGCTCAAAAACGCCGTGCGCGAGAATATTGACGTGCTTATCCCCAAGCACATCGTGGCGGACGATATCTTCGCTTCCGTCAACTACCTCAACTGCTTGGCTCACGGCATAGGCGAGAGCGATGACATTGACCATCTCGGCAACCGCCGCGTCCGCTGTGTGGGCGAGCTTTTACAAAACCAGTTCCGCATAGGCTTCAGCCGCATGGAGCGCGTTATCCGCGAGCGTATGACGCTTCAGGATCTCGACATTGTTACCCCGCAGAGCCTTATCAATATCCGCCCCGTGACTGCCGCGATTAAAGAGTTCTTCGGCTCTTCGCCGCTGTCGCAGTTCATGGATCAGACAAACCCCCTCTCTGAGCTTACGCATAAGCGCCGTATGTCGGCTCTCGGCCCCGGCGGTCTTTCCCGTGAGCGCGCGAGCTTTGACGTGCGTGACGTTCACTACAGCCACTACGGCCGTCTCTGCCCGATAGAGACTCCGGAAGGTCCGAACATCGGCCTTATCTCGTACCTGGCCTCTTATGCGCGCGCCAATGAGTACGGCTTCCTCGTTGCTCCCTACCGCAAGGTGGAAAAGGGCACTTGCCGCGTCACCGACCAAGTGGACTATATGACGGCGGATCAGGAAGATCAGTTCACCGTTGCACAGGCGAGCGAGCCTGTTGACGAAAACGGCGTTCTCGTCAACAAGCGTATCACCTGCCGCCACCGCAACGATACAGTTGAAGTCAACCGCGAAGATGTTGACTATATAGATGTCAGCCCCAAGATGATGGTTTCCATCGCCACGGCGATGATACCTTTCCTTGAAAACGACGACGCTAACCGCGCACTGATGGGCGCGAATATGCAGCGTCAGGCCGTTCCTCTTATGACGACCCAAGCCCCCATTGTCGCAACGGGTATTGAGCATAAGTGCGCTGTTGACTCCGGTGTTTGTGTGCTGGCAGAGGGTGACGGCGTTGTTACCCGCGTTGACGCAAACTACGTTACCGTGCGCTACGATGCAGGCGAGCTTAAGGATTATAAGCTTATCAAGTTCTCCCGCTCCAACCAGGGCACTTGCTTTAACCAGCGCCCCATCGTCTCTGTCGGTGAGCGCGTGAGCGAGGGCGATGTGCTGGCGGACGGCCCGAGCACCAGCAACGGCGAAATCTCCCTCGGCAAGAACATTCTTGTCGGCTACATGAACTGGGAGGGGTATAACTACGAGGACGCTGTTCTTCTGAACGAGCGCCTTGTCATGGAAGATGTGTTCACATCTATCCATATAGAAGAGTACGAATGCGATTCCCGCGATACAAAGCTCGGCCCTGAGGAAATCACCCGTGATATCCCCGGCGTGGGCGATGACGCTTTGAAGTATCTTGACGAGCGCGGCATCATCATGGTGGGCGCTGAAGTCACTGCGGGCGACATTCTTGTCGGTAAAGTCACCCCCAAGGGCGAAACCGACCTCACCGCAGAAGAGCGTTTGCTGCGTGCAATCTTCGGTGAAAAGGCGCGCGAAGTGCGCGACACCTCGCTCAAAGTGCCTCACGGCGAGAGCGGCATAATCGTTGATGTTAAGGTGTTCACGCGCGAAAACGGCGATGAGATGAACCCCGGTGTAAACCAGGTTGTCCGCGTTTACATTGCGCAAAAGCGCAAAATCTCCGTGGGCGATAAGATGGCCGGTCGTCACGGTAATAAGGGCGTTGTCTCCCGCATTCTCCCGCGCGAGGATATGCCTTACCTGCCGGACGGCACTCCCTTGGATATCGTTTTGAACCCGCTGGGCGTTCCCTCTCGTATGAACATCGGTCAGATTCTCGAAGTCCACCTCGGCTACGCGGCACAGGCTCTCGGCTGGAAGGTTGCCACTCCCGTCTTTAACGGCGCGAACGAAACCACCATCCGCGAAACGCTTCGCCAGGCGGGGCTGCGCGAGGACGGCAAGAGCACCATGTACGACGGCCGCACGGGTGAAAAGTTCGATAACGATGTCACTGTCGGCTGGGTTTACTTCCTCAAGCTCCACCACCTTGTTGACGATAAGATTCACGCCCGTTCCACCGGCCCTTACAGCCTCGTT
>CAYRPD010000111.1:0-4806 GCA_964426095.1 uncultured Oscillospiraceae bacterium
CGGGGCGGAACGTGCGCGTGTGCGCCGTGCGCGGCAATTTTGACGACTGTCAGCGCGGCGTGAAGGAGGCGTTCGCCGCCGTGGACGGCGCAAGCTTCGGCAAGAAGCTCAGCTCGGCCAACTCCATCAACATCGGCCGCCTCGCCCCGCAGCTTATATACTACTTCTCCGCCTACGCGCAGCTTATGCGCAGCGGCGAGATCGAATACGGCGACAGGGTGGACTTCATCGTTCCCACCGGCAACTTCGGCGACATTCTCGCGGGGTATTACTGCAAGCTCATCGGCCTGCCCGTGGGGCGGTTGGTGTGCGCGGCGAATGAGAATAACGTCCTGCGCGACTTCATCGACACCGGGTGCTATGACGCGCGGCGGGATTTCAAGCGCACGAGCTCGCCGTCGATGGACATTTTGGTCTCCTCCAACCTCGAACGGCTTTTGTTCCTCGCCTCCGGCGAGGACAGTGCCGCCGTCGCGGTATGGATGGCCGCGCTGAAAGAGGACGGGGTCTACTCCGTTGACGCGGCCACGCACGCGCGCATACGCGCGGTTTTCTCCGCAGGCTATGCCGACGAGGACGCAACGCGCCGCACCATCGCGCGCGTCTGGCGTGACGAGGGCTATCTCTGCGACCCGCACACCGCCGTTGCCATGAGCGTCATGGCCGATTACCGCAATAGCGGCGATTACACCGGGGCAAAGTGCGTGGTGCTCTCCACGGCGTCGCCCTTCAAGTTCCCGGCGGCGGTGCTGTCCGCCATCGCGCCGGGCGCGGCGGCGGACGAGGGCGAGGGCTTCGCGCTTTTGCACGAGCTGTCCGCCCGCACTTCCCTGCCGATTCCGAAAAATCTCGCCGCGCTGGAGCAGATGAAAGAGCTGCACGGCGATGTGATAGAAAAATCTGAAATAATCGACTATGTCAAAGAAATTTTGCGCAACGGAGGGTTTGAAAGGCCATGATAATTCGCGTTCCCGCAAGCTCTGCCAATCTCGGGCCGGGGTTTGACTGCTTCGGCGTGGCGTGGCAGCTTTATAACGAAATTGAGTTCACGCCCGGCGTGAAGCTGAAAATAACCGGGTGCGACAAGCGCTTTTGCAACGAGGAAAACCTCGCCTACAAGGCGTACAGCTCCGCGCTGGAGCGGTACAAAATCAAGCCCCTGCCGGTGAACATCCGCTTTTTGAAGTGCGACATTCCCATTTCGCGCGGGCTGGGCTCGTCGTCGGCGCTGCTGGTGGCGGGGGTGCTCGCGGCAAACGGGCTGCACGACCTCGGCATGAGCAAGCGCGAGCTTTTGTCCGTGGCGACCGCACTTGAAGGACACCCGGACAACGTCGCCCCCGCGCTTTTCGGCGGGCTGACCGCGAGCGCCGTCGAGGCGGGGATTCCGCTTTCGGTGCAATACCCGCTCAGCGACAAGCTGCACTTCACGGCGCTCATTCCGCCCTTTGAGCTGTCCACCGAGCTTTCGCGCAAGGCGCTGCCCCACTCCGTGCCCCGTGCCGACGCAATTTTCAACGTGTCGCGCGCAGCGCTGTTGCTCAGCGCGCTCGGCAGCGGCGACATTGAGCTTTTGCGCGCCTCGATGGCGGACAAGCTGCACGAGCCGTACCGCGTGGGGCTGATCGACGGGTTTGACACCGCGCGCGGCCTTGCCTATAAATGCGGGGCGGAGGCCATGTGCATTTCCGGAGCGGGCTCGACGCTGCTGTGCGTGAGCGCGCGCGACGGACTTGCCGACGCAATGCGCCCCGATATGGCAAAGAATCTCCCCGGCTGGCGCGCCGTTACGCTTCTTCCCGACATGCTCGGCGCAAGCGTGACGCAGTAATAAGCGCGTCCAAAACATGACAAACACAGCAAATAAAGAATAAAAGCAAAAAACACCGTCGGCGGACACTCCGCCGACGGTGTTTGGGGGTTTGTGGGGGATATCAATCCGGCTTATAGGCGACAATGTAGTTGCCGTATTGCTCCACGGCAAAGCCGTGCTCGGGCAGCTTGCCGATGTCATAATCCTTTGGCATGACGTATGCCGCCGCTTCGTCTATGTTCTTATATGTGTCGGTATAAAACACAAAGTTTCCGAAGCTAAGCGGCTGCTCCTTGGACGAGGGGTAGTAAATATATTGACCCGTGCTGTGGAGGACATCCACGGGAGTCTGCCTGTAAAAGAGCACCTTGGAATAGAATTCATACTGCTCGACATAGACCGTATCTCCGTTTGCACAGGCAACCTCGAGTGCATCTTCGAGTCCGTATGAAAAATGCTCTCGCGTCTCCAAGTCATATTCGGTGAAGTAATAGTGCTCAAAGCCGGCAAACAGCACGAAATACACCGCCGCAGCCACGGTGAGCACATGGGGCAGCTTGAAGGTGGAAAGATAATATACTCCGAGCGCGGCATAGAGAATGACGTTGAAAATGACGACGTTTATTCGGTTCGCATTCGCCATCACGAGCGCGCACAAGGCCATGCACACAATGCACTGGATGAGCAGCAGGCTCTCCAAAGAGAACTCCTTTTTCTTGATTTGCGAGATTGCGCGCACGAACGAGTAAACAAAGCCGAATAGTGCAAACGGCATGGTTATGTAATAGAACAGGCCGAATTTCGTCGGGCTGTTTCTTACTTGATTGTCGGTTTGCAGAACGAAAACATTCCACAGCATCTCAAGCTTTTCGGACGCGTCATTGAGCGAGACTTCGCCGCTGCGCAGCGCGGCAAGGCGCGGAACGGACATGAACGGCGTTCGGATTTCGTCAATGAAGCCGTAGTTCACCGCGAGAAACGCCAAAAGCGGCAGCGCGAGAACGCCGATTATGAGCACCGAGCACACACAATACCGGTCGATTCTGATTTTCCCGTACGCCGCGGCGTAAACGGCCATTCCCAGTATTACAAACGGAACAATGACCCACACGGTTGCATAAGCATACAGGCTCAAGCCGTACATCAAAGCCGACAGCATGAAAAAGCGCGAGTTTTCAATGCCGCGCACAAAAAAGTACAGCCCGAAAAGCATGAAGCCCGGTGCGAGGTTCGACTCCAACCCATAGCGGGAAAGTATGATGTGCCACGGGCATATTGCAAGCATGAACATCGCAAAAAGCCCGGCGCGCTCGTTGAAAATGCGGCGGATGAGCAAATATACCACCCACACGCTCAACACACCCACTATCATCTGCGGCAGACGGAACACCCAAACCTTCAGCCCGAACAGCGCGACAAACGGAATTGCCAAATAAGATTCCAAGGCGTTCATGCCGCTGTCCCATGCGCTTAGATAGACCGGGAAGGTGTATCCATGTGAATCGATTCCGTAGTGAAGGAGCGAAAACGCCTCGTAGCCGGCGAGAGCCTCATCTTGGTTTATGCCGTTGGGCATTGAATTGAGGCGATAAGCCCTCGCAAAAACGGCGATTGCGAGAATGAGCCAAAATAAAATGCGTGTTATGCGCTTTTCATCCAAGCGTCGGGATTTGTTCGGCATGATTTTCACCCTGTCTTTTCGTGTTCTGAATGTGACCATTATACACTCTCCGCCGCGCAATTGCAATAAATAGTAACGCTGTGTCAAATACTTGCACGGGATGGGGTAATATGCTATAATGTGCGCAACATCAGCTCGAGGAGTGCATCATGAAAAAAATAGATTCTCTTCAAACGCTGCGTGCCTTTGCCTTCGTGGTGGTGCTGCTTTCGCACTGCGATTTCCCGCTGCTGCAAGGGTCGTTGGGCGTGTCCATATTCTTCATTCTCTCCGGCTTCTGCCTTGCGATTAATTACATTCCCAAGGCCGAGACTCTGCCGAAAAGCTTCATTGGCTGTGTGCGCTTCGGCATCAACCGCATTAAGAAGCTCTACGTGCTGCATATTCTCATGATGCTCTTTAAGCTATTCTTCCTTTGGAGCATGCCGCACACGACCATGGACTACATCTCGCTTCTATTGAACATCTGCCTTTTGCAGAGCGTGGTTCCGTTCCCGTCGGTGTACTCGTCGTATAACGGCGTGTCGTGGTTCCTTTCGACCTATATGCTCGTGAGCATGGCCGCACCGCCCATTGTCTATATTGTCGGCAAAGTCAAGTCCAAGCGGAAGCTTATTTCCACAGCGGCGATAATACTTGCCGTCATGGCCGCGTTCGGCATGATAACGCCGAAGCTCGCCGCCGCAGTCGGCACTCCCTCCGTGCCGTACTTCACCTATAACTTCCCGCCTTTCCGCCTGCTTGACTTCACACTCGGCATACTCCTCGGCCGGTATTACCTCATGTTCAAAGCCGAGGGCAAAACTCTCTCCACAGCCGCCTCCCTCGGCATCGGTTTTGCCGCCGCCGTATGTTCAATCACATGCGTGTTTTCTTATTTTTCCCTGCCGGACTCTATACGCAATAACCTCATCTATGTTCCCGGCTCGGTGCTTGCCATTACGTTCTGCGCGTTCAGCGGTGAGAAGATTCAAAAGCTCGTCGCGTGGGCACCGCTTGTTTGGCTTGGCAACGTGTCCGGCCATGCCTTCCTCATTCACAACAACATTCTTGAAATTTTCCGCTATATTCTCAACCAATTGCAATTTATATACGGCTATTCCCGTACCCGAACCGAGACCGTGATATGGATAATATTGACCTTCACCTTCACCGTCATCGTCACGTATCTTTACATCCTCGCCGAGAACAAAATAAAAGCGCGCATCAAGCCCAAGGCCGAGCTCGGTGCGTAAAAACGAATAAGGAAATCAGAATAAAATCGGGAATCCCCGGACGAAACGTCCGGGGATTCCCGATTGCGATATATGGC
>CAYRPD010000112.1:0-4731 GCA_964426095.1 uncultured Oscillospiraceae bacterium
CCCTCGGCCGCGATTACGTTGGCAAAGGCCTGTGTCGCGTGGCGAATGATATGTATGTTCATGTTGTGAAGCCCGAGCTTCATTGTGCCGCGCAAACCGGCCGTGCCGAACTCCAGCGGCGCAAAAAAACGGTTTTCGATTTCCTTTTCATCGCCGCGAATTGAATTAAGCTCTTCCCACTCCTGCTCGCTGAGAGCGGGGCTGTCGAGCCAGTGCTCATACTCTTCTTTATAGTTCCTCATTGTTTTCCTCCTTGCACAATTCTATTGCGTCATTTAAAAGGCTTTCGGGGACATATATATCAGTTCCCTGTCCGCTCATGCCCAGCACCAAGCGGCCAAAGCCGCCGTCACCGGGATAGGTGCGCAGACACGGAATATTATACGCTTCCAGCATATTGACCTTCAAAACATCGTTCATGTCAAGGTTTTTGCAGTTGCACAAAAACGCCGGGCGCTCATACTCGCCGCTTTCGGTTTTCGGCCAGCGCGCTAAAAGCTCGCCGGGTAAATCGCGGCTCCAATTACTATCTTGATTCATACTAAGCTTAAACCTTTCAAAGTCATTTATGGTATCTTGAACCCTCGTTTATCTTAAAAGCGCGGTATATCTGCTCGGCAAGCATTACGCGCGCAAGATGATGAGGAAACGTCATTTCCGACATACTAAGGCGCATATCCGCGCGGCGTTTAACGCTTTCATCAAGCCCGTACGAGCCGCCCACCACAAAGCACAGCTTTGGCTTGCCGGAGCTTTCGCGCTCGCTCACAAGCTTTGCCATACCCTCGCTTTTCATTTGCTTGCCCTCTACGCACATAGCAACCAAATAAGCGTCCGGCGGGATATTTTTCATTATCTCCGCCGCCTCGCGCCCAAGTGCCGAGGCAATTTCCTTTTGCGACGGGTTATCGCCCAAACGCTGCTCGCTAAGCTCGATTAATTCCAGCTTACAGTACGCTTGCAAGCGCTTTGCATACTCCGAAAAAGCTTCGATATAAAACTTCTCGCGCATTTTGCCGACACATATGAGCTTTACTGCAAGCATACGCTGCCCTCCTCGGTATAAAGCTCCATAAAGCCAAGCTGCGGCGCACAGTAAAGCGCCGTATCAAGCCCCGTGATGGAGCGCTGAACGGTAGAGAGCGCAAGCTCCGGCGTGTTATTCGTGCGGCTGAGGTGACCCAGTATAAGCTTTTTCGTGCCGCTTTTGGCAAGCCAGCGGGCAAAGACGGCGCAGTCGGCATTGGATAAATGCCCGGTATCGGCCAAAATACGCTGCTTTAAGTAAACGGGATAAGGCCCGTCACAGAGCATTTTTTCATCGTGGTTTGCTTCCAGCAAAATAATCTCCGCCCCGCAGAGAGCAGAATATATTTCGCTCGTGATACAGCCCGTGTCGGTTGCAACGGCAAAGCTGCCGTCCCCGGTAATCCTGTAGCCCACGCTTTCATCGGTATCGTGGCTTGTATGGAATGCGCAAACCGACAGCTCACCCAAGGTGAAAGCTTCACCCACGGGGATTATATTCATGCGCTCCATAGCGTCCGGCAGTGCGCCCATAACGCGGTTTGCCACCGTATGGGGTGCGTAGAGCTTGAAATCCGTCTTTTTCAGCAGGGTTTTCAACCCGCAAATATGATCGGAGTGCTCATGCGTAATGAGCACTCCGCCGATATCTCCGATAGTAAGCTGCGCCTGCGCAAGCGCCGACACAATCCTGCGCGCGGAAATCCCGGCATCAATCAGTATATGGGTTTTACCCTGCGTGACGAGCAAGCAGTTCCCGTCGGAGCTGCTTGCGAAAATACATACTCTCATCAAGAAACGCAAATCACTTTGTCCGCTGTTTCGGGAGGATCGGGGAAGCTGACAATCTCAATGTCAGCGCCGAGGGAGCGAAGCTTGCCTACGAAGTTTTCATAGCCGCGCTCGATATAATGAATGTCCTCCACTTCGGTTTCGCCGCTGGCGCACATACCGGCAATAACCATTGCCGCGCCCGCGCGCAAATCGCACGCCTTAACCGGCGCGCCGGTGAGCTTCTGCCCACCCTCAAAAACGGCAACACGCCCGTCAACCTTAATCTCTGCGCCCATTTTGCACAGCTCGTTGACGTATTTAAAGCGGTTATCGTAAATACCCTCGGTGATAACGCTTGTCCCCTCGGCAAGGCACAAAAGAACGCCCATTTGCGGCTGCATATCCGTGGGAAAGCCGGGGTAAGGCAGGGTTTTGATGTTGGCGCGGCGCAGTGCGCTTGCACCCTTAACCAAAACGGAATCCTCGTATTCCTGCACGATAGTCCCCGTCTCTCTGAGCTTTGCGCTTATGCACTCCAAGTGCTTGGGGATAACGTTTTTCACCAAGACCTCGCCGCCCGTAGCGGCTGCGGCAACCATATAAGTCCCCGCTTCTATTTGATCCGGGATAATGGTATAGCTTCCGCCGTGGAGCTTATCCACGCCGTTTATTTTAACCGTGTCCGTACCCGCGCCGCGAACATCCGCGCCCATGGAGTTGAGGAAGTTTGCAAGGTCAACTATATGCGGCTCGCGGGCGGCATTTTCGATTATAGTGCGCCCCTGCGCAAGAGTAGCAGCAAGGATGATGTTCATCGTAGCGCCCACAGAAACTTTATCAAGGTAAATTCTTGCCCCGTGCAGTCTCCCGCCGACGGCCTCGGCAAATACAAAGCCGTTTTTAACATCCACCTCAGCGCCGAGCGCAGTCATGCCTTTTATGTGCTGGTCAATCGGTCTCACGCCGAAATTGCACCCGCCGGGCATAGTCGTCTTTGCGCGGCCAAAGCGGCCGAGCATAGCGCCGATAAGGTAATAAGACGCGCGAATCTTGCGCATAAGGTCAAAGGGCGCGTCCTGCAAATGAACGTCCGTGCAGTCAATGGTGACGGTGGACGCGTCAATATAAGTCACTCGCGCACCAAGCTCGGAAAGAATGGTGAGGAGCATATCCGTGTCGCTTATCTGCGGAAGATTTTCAATTGTGCATATCCCATTGACCATAAGCGCCGCCGGGATTATCGCAACAGCCGCGTTCTTCGCGCCGCTTATTTCTACTTCTCCGTGCAGCGTTGTGCCGCCGTGTATAACATATTTATCCAAAGTGCGCACCTTCCGTTTTTGTCTGATCCCGCCCTGCTTTGGGCTCATACACGCTAGATTCTACCACACACACGGTAAAATAGCAACTCTTTTCTGCTCTGACAGGGCGTAAACGGCGTAAAATTAACAATTAGGCGGTGCAATTTCGCTTTTTTCACCTTTCGGCACGGATATAAAACCAATAATTGAAATTGCGCGCGCTTTGAGGTATAATAGCAAAATGCAATATCCAAACGACAAAGGAACTCATTTTTATGCTGGATCAATTCGGGCGAAATATAGAATATATGCGCGTTTCCGTCACGGAAAAGTGCAATCTTAGCTGTCGGTACTGTATGCCGAACGGCGCTGATTGCGGCACTTGTGCCGATAAACTTTCCCGCGCGGAGCTTTTGCGCATTTGCCGCTCCGCCATCAGCTTGGGGATTACGAAATTCAAAATAACCGGCGGCGAGCCGCTTATGCGCCGAGACTGCATTGAAATAATAAAAGACATTAAAGCCACGCCCGGCGTTGAAGAGGTCACGCTGACGACAAACGCCCTCAACCTCGCGCCCGTACTCCCCGCGCTCGTTTCTGCCGGGATTGACGGGATAAACATCAGCTTGGATTCATTAAACCCCGAACGCTACGCCCGCATAACGGGCGCAGCCCCCGCCATGCTCTCCCGCGCTTTGGACGCAATAAACGCTTGCTGTAATTTGGGCATTAAAACAAAGGTCAACTGCGTATTGCTCAACGAAACCTCGGACGAGGTCACGGCGCTGGCCGAGCTTGCGAAGGACAAAAGCATTGACGTGCGCTTTATTGAGCTTATGCCGATCGGCCTCGGTGCGCGCATGGAACGCGCCGACCCCGACACGGCGCTGGCCGCAATTAAAGAAATGTGGCCGCAAATCCGCCCCACGGGCGAAAAACGCGGCAACGGCCCGGCGCACTATTATGAAATAGCGGGCTTTAAGGGCAAAATCGGCTTTATAGATGCCGTGAGCCACAAGTTTTGCAATGAGTGTAACCGCGTGCGCCTAACTTCAACGGGGCAATTAAAGCCGTGCCTTTGCTACGGCGAGAGCACGGATTTGAAAGCCGTAATACAAAGCGGCGCGGATGATGAGGCGCTTTGCGCGGCGCTTTCTCACGCGATATACTCAAAGCCGCGCGCACACTGCTTTGATACGCGCGAAAACATAACCGAAAAACACATGATGAGCCAAATAGGAGGATAAAATGGGAAAAGTAATTGCAGTTTGCATGAGCGAGCATAAAGGCACGCAGAAAAAAAATGTCGGCACGGCGCACTTCATCGCCGACTGGGGCATTGACGGGGACGCTCACGCCGGGAAGTGGCACAGGCAAGTTAGCTTACTGAGCGCCGAAAAAATTGACGCATTCAATAAGCGCGGGGCAAACGTAATCCCCGGCGCGTTCGGTGAAAACCTCGTTGTAGAGGGGTACGACTTCAAAACCCTGCCCGTGGGGACAAAATTCAAATGCGGCGATGTGGAGCTTGAGCTGACGCAAATCGGCAAGGAGTGCCACAGCCATTGCGAGATTTTTAAGAAAATGGGCGAATGCATAATGCCGCACGAAGGCGTATTCACCCGCGTGT
>CAYRPD010000113.1:0-4694 GCA_964426095.1 uncultured Oscillospiraceae bacterium
GAGCCGTCGTCGTTGCATTTGGTGATGGAGCGGATTTCGGCGGGGTAGCTGTAAGTGTCGCTGACGCGGACGGTGAATTTATCGCCCACCTTTTTGCCCAGCACTTCCTGCCCGAACGGCGATTCCTTGCTGATAAGCCCACGGCGCGGGTCACAGCGCACGGTTGTGACGACTTGGATTATCTCCGTTTCGTCATCCTCGGGCATATAAATCTCCACCTTGTCGAAAAGCCCCACTTCATCGGCGCGGGAGCGGTCATCAATGACCTTCGCGGTTTTAATCATGCCCTCTAAGTAGCGAATGCGGCTGCGGTTTTTGTTCTGCGCCTGTTTCGCGGCCTTATACTCAAAATTCTCGCTCAAATCGCCGAAAGCGCGCGTGCGCTTGACTTCCTCGATAAGCTCCGGCATAAGCTCAAGACGGCGATAGTCCAGCTCCTCGCGCATTTTCTTCAAATCCTGCTTTGTAAGCTCGTCATTCATCTGTCGGCCTCTTTCAATCAATATCCACGCTCACGCTGTCAAGCCCCGTGCGCTCAAACTCCATGAGATAGTCCTCCATGCGCGCGGTAAGCTCCTCAAAGTCCTCGGGGTCGCTGTCCTCAAGGCCGAGATCGCGCCGGGCAAGCTCTTCGGCGAGTATGTTGTAAAAAACTGCGTCCTCATAGTCGGCAATGGCCTCGTGTATGCCGCCGTCCTCATACGCCTGAGAGGGGTAAATATGCCCGCGCCAAAGCTGCACGAGCGAGCGCATACCGTTCGCCGGACACATGGAAAACAGCTTTTCCTGCAAAACATCATAGTCCTCGAAGCGATCCTCGCCGCGCGTGGAGTTCAAAATCCAGTTGCCTATATACACCATATCTAACAGCCGCCGAAATTCCTTATCGGTAAGCTCAATGTTCATAATAAATGCTCGCCTCCTTGTGTATACCTATTATAGCACGAAGCGCACGCAAATTCCACATAAACGGCAAACAAATTTTACTTGTATTGAAGCGCGGAATGAGGTACAATATTAACTTGAAAACAAATCAGGCAGGAGAACCCCATGGACAACAGACCCGTTGGCATTTTCGACTCCGGCTTGGGCGGGCTGAACTCGCTCAAGGCGCTGAGGGCGCTTATGCCGAATGAAAATATAATATACTTCGGCGACACGGGGCGAAACCCCTACGGCGTGCGCCCGGCGGAAGAGCTGCGCATTATGGCGCAGCAGGACATGGAGCTTATGGCAAAGCTCGGCGCAAAGGCCGTTATAGCCGCGTGCGGCACGGTATCAAGCACGGCGGGAGATATCCTCGCGGGCTTCCGTCTGCCGGTTATAAACGTGATTGACGCGTCCGTACAGCGCCTTGCGCAGACAGCTTCCGACGCGCCCCTCGGCATTATCGCGACAAGCGCCAGCATCAAAAACGGCGCATTCAAGCGCCGCTTGGCCGCGCTATGCCCCGGACGGGAGATTATAGACATCGCGTGTCAGGACTTTGTGCAGCTCATTGAGAGCGGCCACACCGATAAGGACGATGAAATGCTGGCCGAAGCCGTGGCGCGCTATCTCGCGCCGATGAGAGAAGCGCACGTGGGCGCGCTTTTGCTCGGCTGCACACACTTTGACTTTGCCGCGGACGCGATACGCGCCTACTTGGGGCGCGACACGGCGCTTATAAGCGCGGCGGGCTGCGCAGCGGAGAATATGCGCGATTATCTCACGGCGAACGCTCTCACCGGCGACAGCGCCGAGGCCGCGACCGAATACTACACCAGTGGCAGCACGAACGAATTTGCCGCACACGCCGCGCGCTTTCTCGGCAGAGATAAAGAGCCTACAGTACACGCCGCGAGCGCAGAGGAAACGGAGGGTTTGAGATGATGAAAGATGTTGTAATATCCATGCACAGCGTGCAAAACAGCGACGCGGACGACCGCGACCTGCTCGATTTCAGCACGGACGGCAATTATTTTCTTGACGGGGACACTGCTTGCTTCAGCTACCTTGAATCCGAGGTGACGGGGCTTGAGGGCACGCGCACGAGCGTATTTGTGCGCCCGAACGAGGTTATAATCGACCGTGACGGGCTTGTGCAGGGGCGGATGGTGTTCCGCGAGAGGGAGAACAACCGCTTCATCTACGACACGCCTTACGGCAGCGCAACCCTCGGCATCAAAACACGCTCAATCCGCCACAGCTTTGACGCGAACGGCGGGGAGCTTGTGCTGGATTACGTGCTCAACATGGAGCACGCCGTAATCTCCCGCAACAAATTCTACGTCAAGGTGGAAGAGCAGCGGCGCGGAATGTAAAGCAAGCAACGTTAAAATGCGCAAGCACCGTGTTTTTGCGGCGCTTGCGCTTTAATATAACCTTATTCTATAGTCTTATTCAATCCAAGTATCTTTCGATATAGCATTTATCGGGCAGGTAATCCGCCAGCCCCGTCAGGACGCTGACGCTGCTTGTGTTGTACTTCTCTTCCGGCGCGCTCATGAAGCTACTCGCCATGCCCGGCTTTTTGAGGGACACGCGCACGGTAGTGCCCATGTCGGGGCGGCTTTCCAAAAGGAGCGTGCCGCCGTGCTTTTCGGCAATGCCGCGCACGACCGTCAGACCCAAGCCCGCGCCGCCGCCCAGCTCCGCCAGCGACAGTGCGTGAACGTATTTATTAAACACCAGCGGCAGCTCCTCGCTTTTTATGCCGCAGCCGTTATCCGTGACGGATAAAATCACGCTCTCCCCCGCGTCAATGAGCCGGACGCTTATGCGCGTGCGCCCCTCGGCGTGGATAAGCGAATTTGAAATAAGGTTTAAGAGCATAAGCTCAATGAGCGAGGCATCCCCCTCAACGAGCAGATCTTCCCCGCCCTCGAAGCTCAATTCCGGCGTGGAGATGAACACATTTACGTGCTCCACTATCTGCCGACACACATCGGCGATATGCAGCTGCGCGGGTGTGAAGCGCAAAGTGCCGCTCATTATGCTTTTGGCGGCGCTGAGGTTTTCCAGTATGCGTGACATACGAAAATAGCTTTGCGACATAGATGCTAACCCCGCGCGAAGCTCGGCATCCTGTATGTCCTCGGCGCGGGTGCGGCAAAGCTCGGTTGACATACACATTGTCATAAGGGAATTTCGCATGGAATAAATAAGCGCCTCGCTGAGCATAACCGGCTCGCCGGACGGCTTTGCGATAAAGAGCGCCTGCATACCGTCCTGCTTCATCACGCGCACTATGCGCCGCTCGCCGTTGACGGGCGCGTCCGCAATAAAGCCCGAGCCCTGCGCGCCGACAATCTCCGGCGGGAAGAGCGCGGCCATGCGTTTTCCCTCGCAATCAGCGCCCAAAAGCTTCTTCGCCGCGGCATTGGCAAAGCACACCCTGCCCGCCTGAGCCAGCACCAACGCCTCGCCCGTTAAGGCGAGAATATCAGATGAAACTTGAACCATAGTCAACTCTCCTTGACCCCTTTTTTCGTATTCTATCAAAAATAGACAAAATACACAATAGTCTACCTCGAATTTGAGTGATTTGCCGCGAATTTTCGGCACTTTTTTGTTCAAAATAAACGAGGCTGAATATTGCATTTTGTTCATATTATATGTTAAAATTAGTACGTTAAATAAGGCACAATTTTCCCCTGCGGGAATTTTGTATATAAGCTCGTATCAGCTTACTTTGTTTACAATTTTATTATGGAGGATATCTAATATGATCAAAGTTGGTATCAATGGTTTTGGCCGTATCGGTTCTCTGACCTTCAGAGCTGCTATCTGCGCCGATGACATCGAGGTTGTTGCAATCAACGCTCCCGGCCACCCCGCCAGCCAGTTGGCTTACGCTATCAAGTATGACACCGTTCACGGCCGCTTCGACGGTTGCGTCTGCGCCGACGACGAGGCAAGCACCCTCACCGTCAACGGCAAGACCGTTAAGGTTCTCGCCGACAACAAGTACCGTGACCCCGCTCTCCTGCCCTGGGGCGAGCTTGGCGTAGAGTACGTTCTTGAGTGCACCGGCCGCTTCCTCACCAAGGAATCCGCTCAGGCTCACATTGACGCGGGCGCAAAGGTCGTTGTTATGTCCGGCCCTGCAAAGGACGACACCCCGATGTTCGTTTGCGGCGTTAACCTGGAGAAGTACACTGCCGATATGCAGTTTGTCTCCAACGCTTCCTGCACCACCAACTGCCTTGCTCCCATGGCAAAGGTTCTTAACGACAACTTCGGCATCGTCGAGGGTCTTATGACCACCGTCCATGCTTCCACCGCCACTCAGGCTGTTGTTGACGGCTTCTCCAAGAAGAACTGGCGTCTCGGCCGTTCCGTTTACAACAACATCATCCCCACCTCCACCGGCGCTGCAAAGGCAGTCGGCAAGGTCATCCCCGAGCTCAAGGGCAAGCTGACCGGTACTTCCATGCGTATCCCCGCAGGCGACGTTTCCATCGTTGACCTCACCGTCCGTCTCGACAAGGCCGCTTCCTATGACGAGATCTGCGCCGCAATGAAGGCCGCTTCCGAGGGCGCTATGAAGGGCGTTCTTGAGTACGTTGACGAGGAAGTTGTTTCCTCCGACTTCAAGACCGATGCTCACACCTCTATCTTCGACGCTAAGGCCGGTCTTGCTCTCAACGACAACTTTGTCAAGCTCATGGCTTGGTACGACAACGAGTGGGGCTTCTCCAACAAGATGCTCG
>CAYRPD010000114.1:0-4659 GCA_964426095.1 uncultured Oscillospiraceae bacterium
GCTGGAAATACATATTTCAAACGGAAAAAGAAGCTACGAATGCAGGAGACTGAAAGCGTGAGAATGCTTGGGGCAATATTGGCGTTTCTATCATGCGGCGCAATGGGGATTATGCGCATTAACTCGGCGCGTAGGTATATTGCCGCGCTTGAAGCGATGTATGACGCGCTGGGCGAAATGAAGCTCGGCATATCCACGCGCCTTGACGCGATTCCCACTCTTGCCAAACGTCTTTCGGAATCCGCCGAGGGAGATGCGAAAGAGTTTTTTACTTTGTTCTCTTTGCGGCTTGATACGCTCGGCGAGCGCGGATTATATGAGCTGTGGCGCGAGAGCGCGGTGGAGACGTTGACAGCGCTGACACCCGGCGAATTACATGACTTTTTAAGTTTGGGCTTAGTCTTGGGAAAGAGCGAGGCCGACGAGCAGGCAGAGGCGATAGGGCATTGCCAAGCCTCAGTAGGCCGCGCGCTGGATGCGGCGCGCGACAAATACCCCCAACAGCGGCGGCTTGCGCTCGGCCTTGCGTCTGCGGCGGGGATGCTGTTGGTTATCGTACTTATCTAGGGAGCGGCGGAATGGATATTGATTTGATTTTCAAAATAGCGGCGGTGGGGATACTCGTAGCCGTGCTGAATATTCTGCTTCAACGCTCCGGGCGGGACGAGCAGGCGCTCATGACGACTATAACGGCGCTTGTCGTGGTGCTTATGGTGGTTGTGCGGAAAATCAGCGAGTTATTTGAGCTTATAAAAACGCTTTTCAGCCTGTAGTTATGGAGCTTATTTTCAAATCGGCGGCTGTGGCGCTGCTTGCGGCGGTGACGGGGCTGCTTATAAAGCGCACGAACCCGGAGCTTACCATGCTCATCGGCGCGTGTGCCGTGGCGATGGTAGCGATAACCGCCGTGGGCTTTGCAAGCGAAATCAAAACCCTCGTCAAAACCGTGAAAACCATAGTCGGCACTTCCGACAAGCTGATTGCCCCGGTTTTAAAATGCGTTGCGATTGCAACGGTGACGAAGCTTACTTCCGAGCTGTGCCGCGATGCAGGGCAATGCGCGAGCGCCGCCGCCGTAGAGCTTGCGGGAACAGTATGCGCAATGAGCGTAGCCATGCCGCTTATCATAAGTATGCTTAGAATGATTGGGGGTATGGTGTGAAAAAAGGGTTAATTACGTTTGCAATGGTGCTTTTAATTTTGCCGTTGTTCAAAGCTACATCATATGCCGAGAGCGCCATGGAAAGTGCGGCAAAGCTCACCGGGGTGGATGAAGCTGTGAACTCCCTGCCGGACAGCGCAAGGGAAATAAGCGGAGAGCTTGATAAAAACGGCGGGTACGATGCGCAAGGGGCGATCTCGCGATTATGGAAAAGCGCCGTTTCAAAAGCGGACAGGGAAGTGCGCGCGAATATCGCGAGCGCCGCCGCGCTTGTGGCCGTGGCGCTGTGCTCATCCTTGGCCGCAACGTTCACGAAGGACAGCGCCATTCGCGATTATATCAATATCGCGGGTGTATGCGCTGCGGCGGGTATGCTCATAGGCGGCGTGGACGGGCTTGTAGAGCAGACAACAAACGCCCTTACCCAAATGTCGGACTACTCCAAAGCGGCGCTTCCGGCGGTATTCACAGCGGCGGCGGCTTGCGGGGCTGTGGTGTCGGCTTCAACGCGTTATGCCGCTGTTTGCATGGGGATAGATGTACTTATGAGCATAGCGCAGGGTTTTGTTATCCCGCTTACATATGCATATCTTGCGCTGTCGCTTAGCTTTGCTGTGTTTGATAACAGCGTATTAAAAAGCTGTCAGCGCTTTTCAAAGTGGCTCGCCACTACGTTTATGACCGTGTTTACCATCCTTTTCAGCGGTTATATCGGCCTTACGGGGATAGTTACAAGCGGGGTGGATGCGGTTGCGGCGAAAACCGCGCGCACGGTGATTTCAACCGCGCTTCCCGTTGTGGGCGGGATAATATCAGATGCGGCGGCTACGGTTTTGTCGGCGGCCGGGATGATTAAAGCATCCGCCGGGGCGCTCAGTATGATAGCGGTGGCGGCACTATGCGCCGAGCCGTTTATAATTCTTTCGGTGAAAGTTTTGCTCTTTCGCGCGGCGGCGGCTGCCTGTGACATGGTGCCGAACGGGAAGCTGTCGGGGTTTATAAACGATGTGGGAACGGCGCTCAGTATGCTTTTGGGGCTTGTGGGCTGCTGCGCGATTATGCTTTTTATTTCGTTCACGGCGGCGATAAGGGTGGTGACGGCGTAATGAACTCTATGATACGCGAGCTTTGCGCGCTCTCTATCTTCTGCGGCGCGGCGCTCAGCATAATGCCGGAGGGCAATGTTAAGCGCGTGGCGGGTATACTGTGTTCAAGCGTTCTCATTATTGCCGTTATTACGCCGATTAAAGCCTTTGATATAGAAAGCTATGCCGGCATTCTCAACACCTATCGCGAGAAAGAAAGCCGCCTTGCCGCAACGAGCGAGGAAATAAGTGAGCGACTGCGCCGCGCGGTTATAGAAGAGGAATACGGCGCATATATTATGGACAAAGCCGAAAAGCTCGGCATTGAGGTAAAGGAGGCGAGGGTAGAGGTGCAATGGAGCGCGGACGGGGCGTGGCTGCCGTACTCGGCGAGCATACGCGCCGATGTAAGCAATGCCGATAAACGCGCGCTTGAGGATAAGCTGGAAGCCGAGCTGGGGCTGCCGCCGAGCAAAGTGAAGTGGGCAGACGATGGATGAACTGAAAAGCAAGGCGGCAAAGCTTGAAAAATATAAATACCCGCTTCTTGTTTTGCTTCTCGGCGTTTTACTTATGCTCATTCCGGGAAAAAGCGATTATTCTACCTCGACAAGTGACGATAACCCGCTCAAAACGGTGCTCTCCTCTACGCTCGGCGTAGGCAGAGCCGAGGTAATAGTGTCGGATAGCGGCGTGGTTGTAGTGTGTGACGGAGCGAATAACGCAAAAGTGAGGCTTGAAATAATTCACGCGGTCGGGTCATATACCGGGTTTACATCAGATAGGATAACCATACTCAAAATGACCGATTAAATAAGGGAGGAGCTTATATTACCATGAAAAACAGTAAAAGAAACATCACGATGCTGGCGGTGCTGGTGTTTGTCGGGGCGGCGGTGGCGCTCAACTGGTCGTATAACAGCCGCTGGGGCAATCCCGATGCCGAAATGGTGTCAGCCGAGGATGAAGCCATGCTGAACGCAAGCGCAGAAGCCACGGAGCTTAGCAACACCGGCGCATCCGATTATTTTGCCGAGGCGCGGTTAACGCGGCAGGTTTCGCGCGATGAGGCGCTGGAGCTTTTGCAAACGGCGGCTACGGCGGAAACGGCTTCACAGGAGACGATAGACAGCGCCATGAACGCCATATCCGTCATGGCAACGGCATCCATGCAGGAGTCGCAGATAGAAAACCTTTTGATAGCCAAGGAATTTGCCGACTGCGTAGTGTACATAGGCAATGACAGCGTTACCGTGGCTGTACCCGCGCCGCAAGAGGGATTGGGCGAGGAAGCCGTGGCGCAGATAACGGATATTATATGCGGAGAAACCGCGTATCAAGCCTCTCAACTGAGCATAATCGAGGTAAAAAGCTGAAAAATTTACTTAACCGGCACGCAAAATCGAGCGTGCCGATTTTGTTTTTGTATTTTTAAGCTAATTTTTTATGTTTAGGCTTTATTTTTTTGCTGTAACGTGGTACAATACTCTGACATCATCTGAGGAGGAATAAACATCATGGGTGAAAACTATATTACCTGCCGCGAAGCCAACGGCAGCATTAATATTTCCGAAGAAGTCATTTCCACTCTCGTCAGAGCCGCCGTTACGCAGGTTGAGGGTGTTGCCGGGCTTTCCGTCACTTCCGGGGCGGAGCTTGTTGAGCTTATCGGCATCAAGTCTCTTTCCAAGGGCGTGAAGGTGCAGTTTGACGATGGGAAAATATCCGTTGACGCGATAATCACGGTTATGTACGGCTATAACATCGTGGATGTTGCCAAGACCGTGCAGGAAGAAGTGCTCAGCGTTGTGCTCAGCGCCACGGGCATGGATAAGGCCGAGGTTAATGTACACGTTTCCGGCGTGGCTTTCGATAAATAAAACGCGGAGGAGTATCACATGACGAGGACTACCGCAAGAGAGATAGCAATTCAGCTTGGCTTTGCCGCGTCTGCCGCCGGAGTTGAAGCGTCGGAGATTTTTGACGGCTTTTTCTCTCAGGAGCATTATGAAACTCTTCGCGAAGAGGACGAGCTGTATACGGAGTTTCCCAACAAAAAGCAGCTTGACTATATCCGCCGCATAACCGAGCTTATGAGCGAAAAGCGCGAAGAGTTGGACGCTTATATTGAGCGCTATTCAAAGGGCTGGCGACCCTCGCGCATTTCCCGCACGGCGCTTGCCGTTTTGCGTTGCGCCATATGCGAAATTCTTTATATGGACGATGTTCCCGCCGCTGCGGCGATAAATGAAGCGGTTGAGCTTGACAAAGGCTATGATGACCCTGATACCGTGTCTTTTGTCAACGGTGTTTTGGGCGGCTTCATGCGCGGCGAATTTAACGAGGAATTGCCCGCGGAAAGCGCCGAGAGCGAAGAGCCTGCATACACGGGCGATAACGCGTAAGCATGGA
>CAYRPD010000115.1:0-4608 GCA_964426095.1 uncultured Oscillospiraceae bacterium
ACACAACAAAAGCCTACTCTGTCTTTCAGCGCGCAGTAGGCGCGCTCGGCTTCCTTCTCATCGGGGAAAATGCCGAACACGGCAGAGCCTGTCCCTGTCATCACAGCGCCCAGCGCGCCCTCGTCCAAAAGCGCACTTTTAAGCTCCGCTTCCTCGCGCATACGCCGGTCGTCCACGGTTTCAAACACGTTGAAAATCCGCCTGCACAGCGGCAAAAGCTCTCCCGCGTGCAGCGCCTCTATTATCCCCGCAGTGTCGGGGTGGTGGTGCGTTTTCTGCGTGTCGAGCTTTTTAAATAGCTCCGGCGTGGAGATTGAAAACTCGGGCTTTAGTATCACAAGCGCACACGGCGGCAGCGGCGGCAGGGGAGTGAGCCGCTCGCCGCGCCCCTCGGCCAAGGCCGTACCGCCCACGACGCAAAACGGCACATCAGAGCCTACATCCCCCGATATCTCCACAAGCTTTTCGGGGCTGAGCGCACGGTTAAAAAGCTTATTCATCGCGCGCAGCACCGCCGCCGCGTCCGAGGAGCCGCCGCCCATGCCCGCACCCACGGGGATATGCTTTTTAATCTCTATTATCGCCCCGTGCTCGCTGTCGCCTATCTCGCTTAAATACCGCTTTGCGGCCTTGACGGCGAGGTTCCTTTCGTCACCGGGGATATAGCTGAAGCTCGTTTTCGCGCGCACTGTGCCGGTATCGTTGAGCGTGACGCACACATCATCCGCCAACGACACGCTCTGCATCACCATAACCATGTCGTGAAACCCGTCGGCGCGTTTGTTCGTCACATCCAGCGATATATTAAGCTTGGCATAAGCTTTTTCGTTTATACTGTCCATGTTTCCTCCCTGCCCTTTCACGAGAAGAGATACACTCTCAGCTCGTAGGGTCTTGTTGTAAAACCGTTGGCGATTACAAAGTTGTGCTCATAGTTTGCCAGCACCAGCTCGCCCTTTTCAAGCTCAAATTCGTCACCCGGCTCAAACCTGACAAGGTCATTTGTAAACGAGCACACCACCAGCAGCCGCTCGCCCTTATATTTTCGCTCGTAGACATAGAGCTTTTTGCTCTCCGGCATAAGCTCGCGGTAGCTGCCGTATATTGCGATAGGGCTTTCTTTTTTGAAGCGTATGAGCGCGCGGTAGAAGTTCAAAATCGAATCCGGGTCGCGCTCCTCGGCGGCGGCGTTTATCGTGTGATAATTGCCGTTGACGTAAAACCACGGGCTTGCCGTGGAAAACCCGGCGTTTGGTCGGTCGCTCCACTGCATGGGTGTGCGCGCATTTTCGCGGGAACGGGCGTTGATGAGCTTCAAAAGCGCGTTTTTAGACATGAGCTTGCCCGCGATGCGCGCGGCGTTCTTCGTCATCACGTCCTTATACATATCAAGCCTCGGCAGCGCGATATTCAGCATACCAAGCTCCTGCCCCTGATATATAAAGGGCGTGCCGCGCTGGAGCATATACATCGCCGCGAGCATTTTCCCGCTCTCTTTCCAGTATTCCTCGCTCCCGTAGCGGCTTATGATGCGCGGGTGGTCGTGGTTTTCTATGTACAGGGCGTTCCAGCCCTTGCCCTCCAGCTTCGTCTGCCACTCGGTGAACGCCTTTTTCATCTTTTTCAGGTCAAAAGGCCGCGCCACATAGTCCGTCAGCACGCAGTCGGCTTCCATGTGCGAAAAGGCAATCATCTCGTCCATCACCTTGTTTTCGCCCTCGGTCACGTATTTCAAGGCAATGTCGGCATTCGTCAGGGGGCTTTCGCCCACGATGAAGCAATCGTACCCGTCCAGCACATCGCGCTTAAACTCGGCAAGGTATTTGTGCACATTCGGGAGATTGGAATAGTGCTGCATTCCGTTTGCCGCGGGCAGCACGGGATAAGAGCTGGGCAGCCCCGGCGTTTTGGAGATGTAGGTTATCACATCCTCGCGAAACCCGTCCACGCCCATGTCAAGCCAAAAGCGCAGTATCTTTTTTATCTCCTCGCGCACCTTCGGATTATCCATATTTAAATCAGGCTGTTTTTTGGCGAACAAATGCAAATAATATTCGTCTAAGGAACTGTCATACTCCCACGCGCCGCCCTCAAACTGGCTCGTCCAGTTGTTCGGCGGGAGACGGCGGCCGTTTTTGTACTTTGCCGGTCGCCAGTAATAGTAATCATGGTAGGGGTTATCGCGCCCTAGACGGCTTTGCTTAAACCATTCGTGCTCATCGGAGGTGTGGTTCACCACAAGATCCATGAACACGCGCATACCGCGCCTGTGCGCCTCTTCCAAAACGGTTTTGAAGATATCCAAATCGCCGTAATCGGGGTGAATATTCATGTAATCGGAAATATCGTAGCCGTAGTCGGCATTGGGCGAGGGATAAAGCGGGGAGAACCATATAGCGTTTGCGCCGAGACTTTTAATGTAGTCCAGCTTCGTCAGCACGCCCCACAAATCGCCTATCCCGTCTCCGTTCCCGTCGCAAAAGCTGCGCGGCCAAATCTGATAGACCACCATTTCCTTGTACCATTGCCGCTCCATATCGTGCTTCTCTCCGTTTCCGCTTAGTATTTTCCGCATACTTATTATTTATATTGTAACACAGCCTTTTACTTATCTCAACCCCCGCCGCACTGTGAAATTTTTGTTGCATTTTTGACGAAAAAGCATGAATCTTTACATTCTTTTGTTGACAAGCCCCCGCAAGTGTGCCATTATATATGCTCGGCGTGAGAGCAACTTCTCCGCCCGACACGAAAGGACTATTAACGATGAAAAAGCGTATTATATCACTGGCTTTAGCCGTGCTTATGGTACTCGCCCTCGCCCCCTGCGCCTACGGCGAACAAATCTCGTCTTTGGGAAGCGTGCAAGCGGGCACGGCGCTTGATATGTTCATTGCCCCGCTTTCCGCCGGGGGCAGCGTTGCCGACGCTGTCGGCGTGCCCGCCGGGTGCGAGCTGGCCGTGGACGCGGCGCAGTCCGTGCGCTTAAAGGGCACGGCCACAACGCCCGGAAGCTACACCTTTTCCTTTGCCGCACTCGGCGCAAGCGGCGAGCGCGATGTTATCACCTGCTCTTTTAATGTTACCCCAGCCACGCCCGCCATTAACACCTCCGGCAGCGTGACCTGCTATGTCGGCGGCACGGCGCGCCTTACCGTTGCGGCCACGGCGGCTGACGGCGGAACGCTGTCGTATCAATGGTATCTCAGCCCGAACGGCGTTGCCGCAAACGGCTCGCTCATCTCCGGCGCAACGGGGCCTGAATACCTCGCGGATACTTCCGCCACGGGTGTGAACTACTACTATTGCCTCGTCACGAACACCAATAACGGCCAAGCGTCCGTTGCGGTGTCGCCGGTGCTGGTGGTGAATGTCACTGAAGCGGTGGTGGACAGCATTATGATAAACACGCTCCCCACCAAGACCCGCTATGCCCCCGGGGAAGCGTTTGACGCTGCGGGCGCATCCATTTTAGTAAGCTACGGCAACGGCACAACGCAGGTTTTGACCGAGGGGTTTAATTACTCCCCTGCGTCCTTTACCGCAACCGGCCAAATCAATGTCACGCTCAGCTACTCCGGCAAAACCTGCTCATTCCCCGTCACGGTTGTCTCCGAAGAAGAGAGCATAGAGGGCATAGGCATGGTTATCCTGCCGACAAAGATCTCCTACAAGCAGGGCGACAGTCTTGACCCCACGGGCTTGGTGTTCCGCGTTTATTATTCGGACAAGACCTATAAGGATGTCGATTCCGGCTACACCTACGCGCCCAAGGTTTTCACAACCTCCGGCACGCAGGATGTGACGATTACTTATAAGAATAAAACCTGCCGCTTCTCCGTCACGGTTGACCCCGTGCAGACGGTGAGCACCCTTGAAATTGCGTCCTCGCCCGGAAAGCTTGTTTACAATGTCGGCGATACGCTTGATACCTCCGGCCTTGTTTTGAAGCTCACCTCTTCCGAGGGCACTCAGCTTATTAATTCCGGCTTCACCTGCGAGCCAAGCACGCTTTCCTCTTCCGGCTCTCAGGCCGTGCGCGTGCGCTATAACGGCATGGTCACAACCTTTACCGTCACGGTGAATTCCGCATCCCCCTCGCCTGTGATTACGGCCTCGCCTGCCCCCTCTGCGTCCCCCGCTCCGTCTGCGTCCGCGTCTCCCGCACCCTCGGATTCCCCTGCCAAGCCTGCAAACAACACTAACCGCTCCAAAAACGGCGTGCTGGTGGTGATAATGCTCATCGCGCTTTTGTGCCTTGTGGCGCTGGGCGGATATATGCTGGTGATGAACGCCGGCGGCTGGGAGCCGTTCAAGGCGAGAGTTGAGTATAGACTTTATAAACTCAAGGCCAAGTTCACAAAGCGCCGTTAAGCGGCGCACGCCCCCGATTTATACCGAAAACCCGTTTGACGGCGGCGTTTGCCGCCGTCAAACGGTGAATATATCACCCGAAGTGCGAAATTTTCGCTCCGCCGTAAACTTTTTCTCTAAAAGCAGTTGACAGCCGGGCTTAAAATGTGGTATTATCTCTTGGCTGAATGCGGAAGCGTCCCCATGCGGGTGTAGTTCAATGGTAGAACACCAGCCTTCCAAGCTGGATACGTG
>CAYRPD010000116.1:0-4592 GCA_964426095.1 uncultured Oscillospiraceae bacterium
GTGAGCACTAGAACCTGAATCTAGCGAGTCTGCCAATTCCACCACTCGCGCATCTATGGAACGCTTGATTATAATAGCATTCTGCGCCGCGCTTGTCAAGTCGTTTTTTCGTATATTCACAATTTTTGCTTTACTTTGAGGCGCGCTGATGATAATATAAAACGAAACGCAAAAAGCCCCTGCGCCGCCGGGCATTTGCCGCGCGGAGCATGGGCGCAAAAGAAAAAGGAAGTGTTCTTAATGATAATAGACAGAGTGGAGCTTAAACGCCGGGCAAAGGGCATGATGAACGCGTGCAAGCCCTCTCCCATCAGCGTGGGGCTTGTATTCTTGGCGCTGTCGGTTTTGATTTCGCTGCTCTCGGCACGGCTTTTGGGCGCGAGCCTGACGCAGACGGACGTGGAGCAGATAATGAAGCACATTCAAAACGGCAATTATGACTACGCCACGCTCTACCTTTCGGACTATATGCCCCCCGCCTCTTCTTATATAATTGACGCGGCACTGAACATTCTTCTCACCATTGTGTCTGCCGGGTTTACGATTTTCATTCTTAACACCGTGCGCGGGCGCGGCGCGTGCTACGGCAACCTTTTGGACGGCTTCGGCATATTTTGGCGCGTAATTCTTCTCTCCGTGCTGAAATGGCTGTTCACGTTCCTTTGGTCGCTTCTGCTGTTCGTGCCGGGCATTATCGCGGCGTACCGCTACCGCATGGCGATTTACATTCTCATAGACCACCCGGAAATGTCCGTGCGCGAGTGCATAAAAGAGAGCAAACGCATGATGAAAGGGCACAAAATGGAGCTTTTTGTGCTGGATTTGAGCTTTATCGGCTGGGCGTTTTTGTCTCAGCTCAGCGCCGTGGGCTGGTTTGTGAGCATATTCACCACGCCCTATTTTGCGCTGACCTATGCGCAGTATTATGAAATTCTCGCCGGTCACACTGCGGGAAGCTACACCGAGGCAAGAGTATAATCGCACGAATTACACGCGGAGGAAAACGAAAAATGCCGGTTAAAGTTGCTTTAATACAGATGATGATTACCGCCGATGTCGCGGAAAACCTTGAGTGCGCGGCAAAGGAAGTGCGCACCGCCGCCGAAAACAGCGCGCAGATAGTCATTCTGCCGGAGATGTTCTGCTGTCTATACACCTCGCGGTCGTTTCGCGCGAACAACGAGCCGAAGGGCGGGCGCATTTGGCAAGCCCTACAGCGCATGGCGGCGGACAACGGCATATACCTCATAGGCGGCTCTATGCCCGAAAACGACGACGGCAAGCTTTACAACACCTGCTTCGTCTTTGCCCCCGACGGCACGCAGATCGCCCGCCACCGCAAGATGCACCTTTTTGACATCAACATTGAGGGCGGACAGCGCTTTTTTGAAAGCCACACCTTTGCCCCCGGTGACAGCGTAACCGTGTTTGACACCGAGTTTGGGCGCATCGGAGTGGAGATTTGCTTTGATATCCGCTTTGAGGAGCTGACGCGCATAATGGCGCTGGACGGAGCGCAGATGATATTCGTCCCGGCTTCGTTCAACATGACAACAGGCCCTGCGCACTGGGAAACGCATTTTCGCGCTAGAGCGATTGACAATCAGATTTTTATGTTCGGTTGCGCTCCCGCAAGCGATATGAACGGCCCTTACGTTTCCTACGGGCATTCTATCGTCACCTCGCCTTGGGGCATGGTGGTTAATCAGCTCGGCCACGAAAGCGGCATACTCTATCAAGACATCGATCTTGCCGATGTTGAATCTTCCCGTGCGCAGCTGCCTATCTTCAAGAATAGACGCACCGACATTTATAAAATTGACTTGATATGAGAAAAACTCCTGCATTTTTGCAGGAGTTTTTTAATAATCAACTTTGAAAACGTTCAATACAGCAGCGAGCCGTGCTCAGGCTTTGGCTTAAACTTTGTCCCCGACACAAGCCCCATCGCGCCGAACATCGTAACCATTGACGAGCCGCCGTAGCTGAAAAACGGGAGCGTAATGCCGATAACCGGGGTTATGCCGACGCACATACCGATGTTGATAAAGGTCTGAAACGCGACTGCCGCCGTAACGCCCATGCACACGAGCATATCGAACGTGCGCCCAGCATGAAGCCCGACATACGCGCAGTGGATAATGATAATCGTGAGCATGACAATGACGGCGACACAGCCGACCATGCCCCAGTTTTCGCCGATACAGGAGAAAATGAAGTCCGTGTGCTTGCCGGTAAAGACGGAAGCGCGGTGCCCCTCTTCAACACCCGTTAGCCGCCCGGAGGCCAGCGTGAGCTTACTTTGCGTCGTTTGCCAGGTTATGCCCCAGCCGTCCGGGTCAACCGTGGGGTCATAGGGCGCGACAAGGCGCTGCTTTTGATAGTCCTTAAGAAAATACGTCCACAAAAGCGGAATCGCTGCCGCAACCGCCGCGCCGCCGAGGGCAAACCAATAAAGCCGAACCCCCAGCACAAAGAACATGACAAGGAAAACCGCGATAAGAATACCCGCGCTGCCAAGGTCACCGGAAACGACAACTATCATACCGAAAACAATGACGAAGTGCCCCGCCATTTGCACGACGGAAAGGAACGAGTTAATGTCCTTATACTCCTTAAGATATGTCATCTGCTTGGCCGAGACGACGATATACAAGACCTTGATAACCTCGGACGGCTGAATGCCGATACCTGCGAAGCGAATCCAGCTCTTGTTGCCGGTGCCGTCATCTTGGCCGAGAACAAACAGCGCCACTATGAGAAGCACATTCACCGCACACAGGGCTTTCCACTGCTCGCCCAAAAGGTCAGAGTCGATAATCGTGAAGAGGACGAACATACCTATGCCGAGGAACATTGAGAACACCTGCACGATGATGAACTTCGCAGGGTTCTCCATGCCTGCCCAGCCGCCCTCGGCCATGCCCGTAACCGCTTTTTCGATGGCTACGATGCCGAAGATGGAACAGGTAATGCACATGACGAGAAGAAAAATATCCGCCCGCTGAAAAAATATTTTTATATATTTCTTTGCGTTTTTTATGATAAACACCGCCTTTTTGCGCGCTTTTGCCGTGTAAAACACATTTTTCGGCGCGTTGACGGGGATATCGCCAAAAAATGCGCCGCACTTGAAAGCTATTTTAGCACAAAATTGCACTTTACGCAACGGAGTTAACGGTGTATAATATTACGAATTTAGAAACATTCGGAGTAAGAGATGGCAGAGTATATTACCAAAAGCGAGCAGGAGACCGAGGATATCGGCGCGCAGCTTGCCGGGCAGCTTCCCGGCGGGGCGGTCGTGGCGATGTACGGGGAGCTCGGCGCGGGCAAAACCGCGTTCGTGCGCGGCATGGCGCGCGGCATGGGTATTGCTTGCCGTGTATCAAGCCCCACGTTCACAATCGTAAACGAATACCTCGGCGAGCGCGAGCTTATCCATTTTGATATGTACCGCCTTTCCGATGCCGAGGAGCTTTTCGACATCGGCTGGGAGGACTATCTCCGGCGCGGCGCGGTGTGCGCCGTGGAATGGAGCGAGAACGTGAAAGACGCTTTCACCGGGGAAGAGACCGTGGTGACGATAGAAAAGCTCGGCGAGGGGCAGAGAAAGATTACGATTGAGGAGGGCGGCAAATGCTGATATTGGCCTTTGAATCCTCCGCGAGGGCGGCCTCGGTGGCTTTGGTGCGTGACGGGGCGCTTGTTTCGCAATACACGCAGTGCTCTGCGCTGACGCACAGCAGAACCCTTCTCCCGATGGCCGAGGATCTTTTGAAAAACTGCGAAACGTCCCTTGATGAGGTTGACCTGCTCGCCGTGGCGCACGGCCCGGGCTCGTTCACGGGGATTAGAATAGGCGTGTCCGCCGTAAAGGGGCTTGCATGGGCAAGCGAGAAGCCGTGTGTAGGCGTATCCACGCTGGAGGCTATGGCGTGGCACGGGATAGCGCGCGGCGGGTACATCTGCTGCACAATGGACGCGCGGCGAAACCAAGTTTATAACGCGATATTCCAAGTGCAAAACGGTATATTGGTGCGCGTGACCGAGGATAGGCCGATTGCCCTCACCGATCTTGCGCTTGAGGTGCGGGAGCTTGGGTCGCAGGTTTTCTTAGTCGGTGACGGTACACCGCTCACCAAGGCATTTTTAGATATGTGCGATATCCCCTGCTTTGCCGCGCCCGAAAACCTCATGTGGCAGGATGCGTGGGGCGTGGCTATGGCCGCGGCGGACAAGCCCGCCGGGACTGCGGACACGCTTTTGCCGGTGTATCTGCGCCTGTCACAGGCCGAGCGCGAGCGCTTGGAGCGCCTGTCGCGCGAACAATAATTCAGTTTACCATTTAATTTTTATAAAGGAGAACGAGAACATGAGCAAATTATGCGTATTCGACCATCCCCTTATCCAGCACAAGCTGTCTATCCTGCGCGATGAAAAGACAAGCGTTAAGGAATTCCGCGAGATCGTTTCCGAGATCGCAATGCTGATGTGCTACGAGTCTACGCGCGATCTTCCGCTGGAGGAAGTCGAAGTACAGACCCCCGTTGCAGTTGCCAAGTGCCGCCGCATCGCGGGCAAGAAGCTGG
>CAYRPD010000117.1:0-4462 GCA_964426095.1 uncultured Oscillospiraceae bacterium
AGGAAGCAATCGAGCACGTGCTCAAGCTCAAGGTCATCAACCTCAAGACCGACCCTCAGCTTATGGGTGCTCTCGGCGCTGCCGAATATGCCCGTCAGAAGGGCATGAGCAAGAAGTAATTCTTGTCCTCACTCGCCGCAATGCGGCATGAAGCGACACGTTAACGGAGCGGCACGGCTCTGCCGCTCCGTCAGCAAAAGCCGACCCGGCGCGAAAACGCGGCCTGTCGGCTAACATGAAAGGAGCGCAACAAAAAAGAATGAAATTCATTAAAAAGCTTTTCTCAGTGCTTATAACCGTTGTCGTTGTTTTGTTTGTCGTTTACTTCTGGAACCTCGATCAGAAGGTTCTCGGCTGGGCGTACAAGCAGGTCAACACGATGTTCGACCGCAAGAAGGTAGACTTGGTGTTCTAATATATGGAGCTTTATAACCACCTTATAAACGACACTAAAGAAGCCCTCAAAGGTTCGGCAAAGGTTTGGGAGTATGACGAGCGCGCTAAGTGGACTGACCTCGGCTCAAGCGAGCTGGTGCTGCAAAAGGATGCGGCATATGAGCTCGGCGCGCAGGGCAAAGGCTCGGCAAACTACGTGCTTTTCACCTCGTCCAATGAGCTTGTCGGCGAAGACAAGGTTATGCTTTTCGGGCAGGATATGCCCCAGCTTAACGGCAACTGCGATTTTGCCCGCATAGTGCTTTTGCGCATCGGCGTTATGGACGATGATGATGAAAAAGTCTACCGTATGCTCAAGGACATTGAGTTTGCCAAGTACCACGTGTATCCCGAGGGCTACATGGTGCGTATGTCTCCCGAATCGTTCAGAGAACAGATCCGCGTCAGCAAGACGGCGCTGAGAAAGGGGATAAGCTTCAAAAATGTCGGCATGAACTACATTGCCGCATATAAGAAAGACCCCAACGTTCTCAACGCAACCGTCATTTTCATCACCGACCCCGCGTTTAACTACGAGGAGCTGAAGAATATGGCGAAGAAAGCCCATGATATCACCGGCACTCTCACCCATATCCTCGAAGGCTTGCCTACCGACTGCTCGATATGCGCCCTCAAGGACGTGTGCGAGGAAGTGGAAGGTATGAAAGAGCTGCACTTCGGTGTCGGCTCAAAGGGCACGGATCACCACTGACAGCATTAAAAAAGGATTGTTGCAAATTTGCAGCAATCCTTTTTTACGTTAAGTTTATGTGCTTAGCTTATTATACAAACGCCCTGTCTATCGTGACAACGGCGTAATGCTCATCCCACGTGGAGTGTACAAGCTCGCGTATGCGTGCGGCCAGCTCCTCATCCGTCATTTCAAAATCCGCCGGAGCGAGCACATCGAAGATGAGGTTTGTGTGCGTCGTGCCGGGCACCATGCGAAAATCGTGCACCGAGAGGGCGGGGGAGAGCTTTTCCTGCAAAAGCTCAGTCACGGCGCGCCGATGGAGCGAAACCTCGGTGTCGTCCGCTTCTATGGGGTCCATATGTATCGTGGCGATGCACCCCAGCGCCTCTTTCAGCTCGCGCTCGGCGCAGTCAATGGCATCGTGGAGCGTGAAAATGTCCCCGCTTCCGTTCACTTCCGCGTGAAGCGACACTACAAGCCGTCCCGGCCCGTAGTCGTGTACGATAAGGTCATGTATGCCGAGCACCTCTTCATGTGCCGTGACAATGTCCTTGATTTGCTCCACAAGCTCGCCGTCGGGCGCGCGCCCCAAGAGGGGCGAAACCGTTTCCTTTGCGGAGTTAAAGCCCGTTATGCATATGAAAACCGCTACAATAAGCCCCGCCCAGCCGTCAATGTTCAAATTGAAAATGTAGCTTGCCGCCATGGAGAGCAGCACGACAAGGGTGGAGATAGAGTCCGAAAGGGAATCCGCCGCCGTGGCCTGCATCGCGGCCGAGGAAATGAGCTTTCCGACAGAGCGGTTATATGCGCACATATAGATTTTCGCGAGTATCGACACGAAGAGTATCGCCGCCGGGAGTAACCCCGCTTCCACTGCCGTGGGGGCAATTATTTTTTCCACAGAGCTTCGCCCCAGCTCAAACCCCATCACGATTATCATCGCCGACAGCGCCAACCCTGCGAGGTATTCCGCACGCCCGTGGCCGAACGGGTGCTCCGGGTCGGGCTTTTTCCCGGCCACGGCAAAGCCCAAGAGCGTAATCACGGATGAGCCTGCGTCCGAAAGGTTGTTGAAAGCGTCCGCCGTGATTGCAACCGAGCCGGAGATAACCCCGGCAAAATATTTGCCCGCAAAAAGCAGCACGTTTATGAAAATCCCGTACACGCTGCACAGCGTCCCGTAGGCGCGGCGCACGGCGGGGCTTTGTACATTTTCGCGGTCACGGATGAAGATTTTTGCAAGAAGCTTGAGCATAAAATGCCTCCGAAAATATAAGAAAAATTTAGAATCAGATTAAAAATCGTGCGGAAACAGGAATTATTCCTCCGATAGCGAGTAATTGAAATATTTCTCGGCAAAGTCCACGCGCTTTACGCGAAATTCTCTCCCGCGTAAGTAGTTGAGCGCGCCCGCATCCGTCGGGAACGAGAACACCAGCTTATATGAATACAGCGCCTGACCCTTTTCGCCGAAATCGCGGTTGAAGCTTTCCCGCCCGTACTTCCCGTCACCGAGCAGCGGCCAGCCCGCGTGCGCCATTTGCGCGCGGATTTGGTGCGTGCGCCCGGTCAAAAGGTGGCATTCCACGAGCGACAGCCGCCCGGCGGAAGCGAGGGTTTTGTACTCGGTAATCGCGGTTTTCGCGCCCGGTTCGGGCTTTGTTTTGATGTAAACTTGGTTTTTTGCCGCATCTTTAAATAGATAGTTTTCCAATCTCCCCTCGGCGGGGCGGGGCTTGCCGGAAACGGCGCACAGATAGTATTTTTCAATCTCCCTATCGCGTATTTTGTCGTTGAGGATTCTCAGCGCCTCGGCGTTTTTCGCCGCAATCACGATGCCGCCGGTGTTGCGGTCAATGCGGTTGCAAAGGGCGGGGGCAAAGGAGTTTTCTTCCCGCGGCTGCCATTCGCCTTTTTGCGCCATATAGGCTTGAATATTCGCAATAAGGGTGTTATAATCCCATACGCCCGCGCTGTGGCACAGTACGCCCGGCTTCTTGTCGGCAAGGAGAATGTTTTCATCCTCGTATACTATGTCGAGCTTCGGCGTGCCGACCTTGAGGTAGGAGTTTTCCTCTCTCGGCTTTTCAAAGAATTCATCGTTGATGTATAATTGCAGCGTGTCGCCCACTGATAGGCGCGTGTCGCGCTTTGCGCCCTTGCCGTTTAGCTTTATGCGCTTTATGCGGATGTATTTTTGTAGCAGCGCTTCCGGCAGAAGCGGCACAGCCTTGCCGACAAAGCGGTCAAGCCGTTGATTTGCGTCATTTTGCTTTATTACGATTTCTTTCATGCCAAACTTACCCATTCAGAACAAAAAATTCACGATATTCTGATTATACAATATAAAATTAGTGTTGACAAGCCTTGTCAAACAATCTATAATATTAAGGCTGATGTTCAAAGGTACATTGGCTTCGGCTGACTACAGCGCAGTGCGGCAAGAGGTATATTATGCGGCTTAATCTTAAAGACATCATTGAAATCCCCGGTGCGTCCGTCTCGTTTGAGTGCGATGTGCCGAATGAGGATTTGGATTTCCCGTCGATAAAGCAGTATGAGGCCTTGCCCCACGCCGAGGGCAGAGTGAAAAACGAGGCCGGGGTGCTCCATCTCACAGGAACGCTCACGGCGGATATGCTCTGCATCTGCGATCGCTGCGGCAGCGAATTTCCCAGTACCAAGGTTACCGAGCTTGATGCCACGATAGTCGAAAGCGATGAGGGCGCTGACCCTGAGCTTTTCGTGCTGGACGGCGACGAGATAGACCTTGACGAAATGCTCACCACGCTCTTCGTGCTCGACATGGAAACGAAGTTTCTCTGCCGGGAAGATTGCAAGGGCTTGTGTCCGAGCTGCGGCAAGAATCTTAACCTTGGCTCCTGCGAGTGCAGGAAACAACTTGATCCAAGATTTGCTGTGCTTGAGCAGCTTTTGGATAAAGACCCCGATGGCAAATAAATAAGCTGCTCAAAACAGCTGTGAATCAGGAGGTGTCAACATGGCAGTCCCTAAGGGAAAAGTATCGCGTCAGAGACGTGACAAGAGGCGTTCTTCCGTCTGGAAGCTGGAGGCTCCCGCAATAGTCAAGTGCCCCAACTGCGGCGCATTCCGTATGCCCCATCGCGCTTGCAAGGCTTGCGGTCAGTACAATGGCCGTCAGGTCATCAACGTCGAGGAGAGCAAGTAAAGAAGCTTAGGAGGAGAGGATCTGTCAGATTACCTTTCCTCCTTTTGCATTCCGGGAATGGTGTTTTTTGCTGTAGAGCCTTGCTTATTTCCGCCCATACTTCGTTAAAGCCCTCGGAAATATAAAAAATATTCCCTTCG
>CAYRPD010000118.1:0-1107 GCA_964426095.1 uncultured Oscillospiraceae bacterium
GCGGACGGGCTTGGGGCGTTGGAGAAGATTTGTGATGAGCACCCAGTTATAAAGCGTGAGCATACCGGCGGCGGCGAGGAACATCATCTGCTGCCCGATATAGCGCGTGTCGGCGAGCATCATAATGTCAACCGCCGAGGCCAGCATATTGAAAAACACACTGCGCCACGCGTTCGCCGTGCCGAACGGGAAGCCCGCCACGCGGAAAAATGCGATAATCGACACGATAACCGCGAGCGCTTCCGGCCCGTACTGCCACACAACGGGGTTATTGGAGTTGACCTTATACACCGTCACGAGCCACCAGCAGAAAAAGATGATGGGGATAACCGAGATGAAGCACACGGTTTTGCGCGCGGCCACATGGGGCTTATTCGCAGAGGACAAAACGAGCGGGAAAGTAACCCCTGTCACAAGCGCCAAAAGCGCGAGAACGCGGTAAAAATCCGCATTCTTATCCGTCTCCGAGCTTATGAGCAGCACCACTCCGCCCAGCGCCATAACGCCGCCTATCGCCCAGCGGACGGCGGTGTAGAGCTTGCCGGGGTTATAAAGCGCGGTGTAAAAATCCTCGGGGACATACCAGCGGTCATTGCGGAATTTATCCACAAACCGCAAGAACACAAAGCCCGACACTATCGCCATCAGCGGCACAAGGATATTGAAAACCGTTGCGTCCGCAAGGCCGTCCGTAAACCCCAGCATGAGCTGAAGCCAGCGGATAAACACGCTGAACGCGCCCGCACCGAGCACATAGCAGGTGATTTCCAGCGCCTTTTTGCCGAGCATTATGCGCCGGCGCATATCGTCATCGGAAAATTGTCTAGGCATATTTTTATACTCACTCCAATAATATTTACGGTATTATGATTAATATGATATTATAAGTGATATACATTTTATACTCAAACATCTTAAACGTCAAGTGAACAGTATGAGAACTCGCGCCGCCGCGCACACACGGGGAGAGGTTACAAATGAAGAAGATACTTTTAATATGCTATGCCTTGCTGGCCGTTGCGTTTATTCTGCCGTTTTTCCTGCGGGATATCCCGCAAAACGCAGAAAAAACCGAGCTTATCATCACACCCTCGGACAAGCCCGCCG
>CAYRPD010000118.1:1207-4416 GCA_964426095.1 uncultured Oscillospiraceae bacterium
ATGCCCGCAAGCTTCAACAGCGAGGCTCTGCGCGCGCAAGCCGTGGCCGCGCGCACCTACACGCTCTACTGCGCCGCGCTTAACCGCCATGCGGACGCGGAGGTGTGCACCTCGCCCGGCTGCTGTCAGGCGTGGCTCGGCGGGGACGAGCTTCAAGAGCGCTTGGGCGCGAATTGGGAAGAGGGGTACGCTAAGCTCCGCTCCGCCGTGGAGGACACGGTGGGGGAATACCTTATGTACGAGGGCAAGGCGGCGTTTGCCGCGTTTCATTCGTCCTCGGCCGGGAGCACCGAGGCAAGCGGCGAGGTTTGGAACGCCGTGCCGTACCTCGTGAGCGTGGCAACGCCCGAAACCGAGGCGGATGTGCCGGGCTACGTGAGCACGGTGACATTGACGGCGCTGGATTTTCGCGATACGCTCTTGTCGCTTCGCCCGGAAGCGGACTTTACGGGCGCGCCGGAAACATGGATAGGCGGCATAACGCGCACGCCGGGCGGACGCGTGGAGACGGCAACGCTCGGCGGAGTAAGCTTCACCGGGGGCGAGCTGCGGCAGCTGTTCTCCCTGCGTTCTACCGCGTTTGAGCTAAACTACACCGCCGAGGGCATTTGCTTTACCGTGACCGGCTTCGGCCACGGCGTGGGCATGAGCCAATACGGGGCGAACGTAATGGCCGGGCAGGGCGCGGACTACAAAGAAATCCTTGCGCATTACTACCCCGGCACGACCCTCGCTTCAACTTAAAGCTTCCCTATTGACCCTCGCCCGTCCTGACACTCACACTTGCCGCCGCGCCTGAATAGAATAACGGCGGAGGTGGTGGAGTTGAAATATGCCCTTGTCGGCGGGGACGCGCGCACGGCGCAGCTTGCCCAAAGCCTAGCCCGAGACGGGCACAGGGTGTGCGCCTTTGCGCTGGAAAAGGCGGATTTGACAAGCGCCGTAACCAAAACCGGGTGCTTGCAGGGCTGCGTTTACGGGGCGGATTGCGTGGTGCTGCCTGTCCCGGCGGAAAGCGGGGGCGCGGTGAATGCGCCGCTGAGCGACAATGTGCTGACGATGACGGAGACGATAAGCGCGCTTTGGCCGGGGCAGGTGCTCATCGGCGGGCGCTTTAGCGCGGAGTGCGGCGCGCTCGGTCAACGTGCGGGCGTACATATAATAGATATCCTCAAGCGCCCTGAATTTCTCGCGCAAAACGCCGCGCTCACAGCGGAGTGCGCGCTGGGGGTACTCATAGAGCAGAGCGAGACGGCGATATTCAAAAGTCGGGTGCTCGTGTGCGGCTGGGGGAGAATCGGGCGCGTGCTGGCGCTTCGGCTGGCGGCACTGGGGGCGGCGGTAACTGTCGCGGCGCGCTCGGAGCTAAACCGCGCCGAGGCACGCGCCTTGGGCTTGGCCGCGTGCGACTACTGCGAGCTTGAAAGCGAGCTGGGCGGGTATGCGTTCATCATCAACACCGTGCCTGCGCGGGTGCTGACGGACGCGATGCTGTGCCTTGTGTCCGAAAATGCGCTCATTTTGGAGCTGGCCTCGCCGCCGGGCGGGTTCGACAGAAGCCTTGCCGCGAATGTGGGGCTGCGGGCGGTGTATGCGCCGGGCTTGCCGGGTAAGCTCGCCGCGAAGAGCGCGGCGGAGCTGCTGAAAGCGGAGATTTACGATATTTTGCGCGAACAGGAGGAGCAGCCTTGACCGGAAAAAAACGCCTTGGCCTTGCCGTGTGCGGGTCATACTGCACTTTCGATAAGCTTTTTGCGGCGGCAGAGGGGTTGAGCGAGCGATATGAGCTTGTCCCCGTAATGAGCGAGACCGCCGCCGAGACGGATACGCGCTTCGGCGCGGCAAGTGCGCATCTGCGCCGCCTGCGGGATATCTGCGGGCGCGATGTGATAACCACCATTGCCGAGGCCGAGCCACTAGGGCCGAGCTTCCCGCTCGATGCGCTCGTCATAGCGCCCTGCACGGGCAACACCCTTGCAAAGCTTGCCCACGGCGTGACGGATTCCGCCGTGACTATGGCGGCCAAGGCGCATTTGCGAAACGGCCGCCCCGTGGTGCTTGCGCTTTCGACAAATGACGGGCTTTCCGGCTCGGCAGAGAACATAGGGCGGCTTCTAAACCGCAAAAATGTCTACTTTGTGCCGTTCGGGCAGGACGATGCGGAGAAAAAGCCATGCTCCCTGCAAGCAGACTTCTCCCTCATAGGTGAGAGCGTGGAAGCGGCGCTGAATGCCCGCCAGCTTCAGCCGATATTGCGGCGCAAATAGAAAAAAGCTTTAAAAACGCACGAATAATACTTCAAACAAAACGGAAGTGCTGTGATAATATCACTTTACAGCACTTCCGAAAGTTTTATGTTGTGATTTCGCGATTTAATCGCGTTATGAGAAGAGCGCGGCGCGTTATGCGCCTGCGGGCTTGCCGTAGTACACGCCGACATACTCCGCCGGAGCGGGCAGGGCGCAGGCGGGGTCGAGCCAATAGAAGCTGTACTCTTGGTAGTTGTAGCCGAGCTGCTCGCGCAGCTTTTCGTGCCGCGCCGTCCAGTGGTAGGTGGCGTTATTCTCGTCATACCAGGTGTAGCGCCATGCATCCCCCTGCTCATCGTCGGAAACGGTGCTTATTTTGCAGCCCGGGGCGCTCTGCTGCATCTGGGCGACTTGGTCGGCGGGGATGGGGGTTTTCGTGCCTATCCAAAGGCGCTCAAGCTCCGTGAGCGAGTAGAGCGGGGAAATGTCCGTAAGGCCGGGGAGATTGCAGATGTTCAGATGCCGAAGCGAGGTGAGCGAGGAGAGGGCGGACACGTCCGTCACGGCGGTGGTGAAGATTTCGAGGTATTCAAGCTTTGTGCACTTGGTGAGCGGGGTAAGGTCGGAAACGGGGTTCATCGCGATGATGAAAACCTCTAAATCCGGCATACTCTCCACAAAGCTTATATCGGTAATCACCTCGTTGTGGCCGATGTCAAGGTATTTGACCTTGGTGCAGTATTGAAGCTTGGCTGCCTCGGCATTATCTATCATGCCGCCGACAGAGGGCTTCGAGGCGAGAATGCGCTCGGTGTCCGTGCGGACGGAGTAAAGCGTGCCGAACCATATGCGCCACACCACATTCGTGCCGTCCCCCGCGGCCTTTTGAAGCTCGGCCATGCGCTCGTTGCCGAGCGGGGGGACTACGCCGCCGTCATCCATGTCAACGGTTTTGCACCG
>CAYRPD010000119.1:0-4321 GCA_964426095.1 uncultured Oscillospiraceae bacterium
ATAGGTTGCCATATTCTTTTACCTCCTCTTAGCGATCCCAAACTTCGGGCTTCTGCGCTTCATGGTTGTGCTGTGCGTCTGCAAAGATTCTCAGGCGCTTGAGCTGCCAATCGGCGATGGTGTTCTTCTGGAGCATACCGCGAACGGCAAGGCGCATAGCCAGCTCCGGCTTCTTTGCCATAAGGGTCTTGTACTGGGTCTCTTTCAGGCCACCGGGGTAGCCGGAGTGAGTGCGATAATACTTCTGCTCAAGCTTCTTGCCGGTGAGAACGGCATCCTTGGCGTTGATGATGATGACATAGTCGCCGCAGTCAACGTGAGGGGTGTAATCGGTCTTGAGCTTGCCGCGGAGCAGGTCGGCGGCGAGAGCGGCGGTCTTGCCCATGGGCTTGCCGGCCGCGTCAAGGATGTACCACTTGCGGGTAACGGATTCCTTGGTTGCCATAGTAGTAGACATATCTTTGCCTCCATATAGAATAAATGTTTTGACAATTCAGGGGCGCGCGAGTACAATGCTCGTATCGGCGCGCTTTATTTTTATACCACAATCGTCAAGCCCTGTCAACACCAATTTTAAATTCTTATTTCAAATCTCGCAAATGCTCTTAAATGCTCTCGATTTCTCGCGTTTACTCGAAACGAATTTTTAATTTTTTAGATACTAATGAGGTCAGACTATGGATATCAAGCTTTTGAACGAATTTACGGGCATTGTCCGCCGCGCGGTGGACGATTACGGCATGATAGCCGAGGGGGACAAAATCGCGGTGGGCGTGTCCGGCGGGAAGGACAGTATGCTGCTGCTTGCGGCGCTTTCGCACCTTAGGCGCTACTATCCCAAGCCCTTTGAATTGCAGGCTATCACCATTGAGCTGGGCTTTGACGGCATGGACTTTGCCCCCGTGGCGGAGCTGTGCCGCGAGCTGGATGTGCCCTACACCTGCCTTAAAACCGACATTAAAGAGGTTGTTTTCGATGTTCGGCAAGAGGATAACCCCTGCTCTCTCTGCGCGAAGATGCGCCGCGGCGCGCTCAACGACACGCTCAAAAGCCTCGGCATGAATAAGCTCGCCCTCGGTCACCATTTTGACGATGCGGTTGAGACATTTATGATGAGCCTTTTATTCGAGGGGCGGCTGAGCTGCTTTCGCCCGGTCACGTTTCTTGACCGCTCCGGCGTAACGCAGATTCGCCCGCTCATCTACGCGGGCGAGCAGAAGATATCCAACGTTGCCGAGGCGCTTGGGCTGCCGATAGTGGAAAACCCCTGCCCGCAGGATAAGGCCAGCAAGCGCTATGAGATTAAAAAGCTCCTTGCCGAGCTGTGCGCGGACTATCCCGACATGAAAAGCAAGGTTTTCGGCGCAATGCAGCGTATGCCGCTCCCCGGCTGGGGCGTGGAGAAGTAAATAAGGACAGAAAAGAGGATTTCCCGTGTGGGAAATCCTCTTTTTATATACGTTTTATATGTGTTTTTACGCTTGACCGGCTTAGGCTTCGCCGCGCTCGCGAAGAGCGTCCTTGCGGCTCAGGTCGATGCCCTTCGGGCCGACGTTCATGACCTTAACCCAAGTCATATCGCCGATTTTCAGCACGTCCTCAACCTTTTCGGTGCGCTTGAACTCAAGATCCTTTATCTTTACAAGGCCGTCCTTGCCCGGGGCAAGCTCAACCCACGCGCCGAAATCGGAGCGGATGTTGGATACTCTGCCGTAGTAGAGCGAACCGACTTCCGGCTCAAAAACGATGTCCTCAATGGTCTTGCGCGCGGCGCGGCAAGCTTCGATATCGGAAGAGGCGATGAAGATGTTACCGTCGTCGTTGATGTCTATCTTGCAGCCGGTTTCGGCGGTGATCTTCTGAATCACCTTGCCGCCGGAGCCGATAACCTCGCGAATCTTGTCGGGGTTAATCTTCATCTGAATCATCTTGGGAGCGGACTTGGCAAGCTCGTGGCGCGGCTCGGCAATGGCCTTGAGCATGACTGCGTCGAGAATCTGGAAGCGGGCTTCCTTGGTCATTGCGAATGCTTCCTTGACTATCTCGTGCTTCAAGCCGTCATTCTTGAGGTCCATCTGAATGGCGGTAATGCCCTGCTTCGTACCGGCAACCTTGAAGTCCATTTCGCCGTGGAAGTCCTCAACACCCTGGATGTCGATAAAGGTGGTGAAGTCCTCGCCGTCCTGGATGAGGCCGCAGGAAATGCCTGCAACGGGGGCTTTGAGCGGAACGCCCGCGTCCATAAGAGCAAGGGTAGTGCCGCAGATAGAGCCTTGAGAGGTAGAGCCGTTGGAGGAAAGCACCTCGCTGACTACGCGGATTGCATACGGGAAGTCCTCAATTTCGGGGATGACGCTTTCAAGAGCCTTTTCCACGAGTGCGCCGTGGCCATACTCGCGGCGGCCGGTGGAGCGGCTGGGGCGAGCCTCGCCCGTGGAGTAGGAAGGCATATTGTAGTGGTGCATGAAGCGCTTCTCTTCCTCTTCCCAAATAGTGTCGAGCTTCTGGCAGTCGCTGAGAGGAGCAAGCGTGGCGATCGAGAGCACCTGCGTCTGGCCGCGGGTGAAGAGGCCGGAGCCGTGAACCTGCGGGATAACGCCCACTTCCGCGCCGAGGGGGCGGATTTCGTTCATCTGACGGCCGTCAACGCGCTTACCCGCAAGCAACCATTTCTTAACGACTTTCTTCTGAATCTTATAGAGTATCTCATCCATGTACTGCATGAGGTCGGGGTGCTCATCGGAGTATTTCTCCTCAACCATGCTCACCCACTCGTTCACGCGCGCCTCGCGCACGTTCTTGTCATCGGTGTCCATGCAGTGCTCCATGGCCTCAAACTCGTTGGCAACGAGCTTTTCAAAAAGCTCTTCGTCAAAGGCCGCGTGCTCATACTCGAACTTCGGCTTGCCGACTTCGGCTACCATCTGATCTATGAGATCCAGCACGGGCTGAAGATGCTCGTGCGCCTGGCAAATGCCCTCGTACATCACGTCATCCGGCACTTGGTCTGCCTCGGACTCTATCATGACTATCTTCTTGTGAGTTGCGGCAATGGTGGTTATCATGCGGTTGCCGTTGTGACGCTCTTCCTGCGTGGGGTTGAAGAGGTACTTTTCGCCGTCCCAGCCGAGCACGATGCCGGCAATAGGCCCGTTAAACGGAACATCGGAAATAGAAACTGCGGCGGACGCGCCTATCATGGCGGTGATCTCCGGGGAGCAGTCACGGTCAATGCTCAGCACTTCGCAAGCGATAACCACATCATTGCGCAAATCGGACGGGAAAAGCGGACGCATGGGGCGGTCAATAAGGCGGGAAGCGAGCACGGCGGGCAGGCTGGGCTTACCCTCGCGGCGCATGAAGCTGCCGGGAATGCGGCCGACGGCGTAGAGCTTCTCATTAAAGTCCACGGCGAGGGGGAAGTAGTCAATGCCGTCCTTGGGGCGGGCAGAGGCGGTGCAGGTGACGAGCACGGTGGTCTCGCCGTACTTTACGAGCACGGAAGCGTTGCAAAGCTCCGCCAGCTTGCCGACTTCCATGGAGAGGGGACGACCCTCGAACATCATCTCATACTTCTTGTAGTTGGGGAACTGCTTTTGAGTAATAATCATTTGTATTCTCCTTTATTTTTTACGCGCTCCCCGATGCTTAGCACTTGGAAAAATGCCCGCCGCGCGGATGCTTTTCCAAATACTAAGTAAGCGGTGAAGCACAGGTTCTACATAAAAATGTATGGAGACAATATTAACTTGTCTCCATACAAAAAACCTTCATAGTCCTCAGTTCGCAAAGCGCCGCAATTACTTGCGGATGTTGAGCTTGGCGATGATAGCGCGATAGCGCTCGATGTCCTTCTTTGCAAGGTAGTCCAGCAGACGGCGGCGCTTACCGACCATCTTGTACATACCCAGACGGCTGTGGTCGTCATTGGGGTGCTTCTTCAGGTGCTCGGTCAGCTCGCGGATACGCTGAGAAAGAATAGCGATCTGGACTTCGGGAGAGCCAGTGTCGCCCTCGTGGGTGGCGTTGTCAGCGATGACTTGGGTTTTGACTTCTTTGGTGATCATAGTGGTTATACCCCTTTCATAATGTTACTATACCCTGCGGCTAAGCGTTGGGCGGAAAGGCAACCGCAACGGCGGCATGACCCCATAGCTGAGCGCGCGGGCGCATACTAGTGTATAGTAACATCGCTTCGCCCGATTGTCAAGGGTTTATTGCGAATATTCCGGGGGAATTTCACACCAAAACGGTCTTTCCTACGCCCCGCTCGGCGGCGCAGTCAATCAGCGCGGCGGCACAGGCAATATCCTGCAAGGCA
>CAYRPD010000120.1:0-4264 GCA_964426095.1 uncultured Oscillospiraceae bacterium
AGGACGATTGAGTAAAGGAGAAGTATCATGGAAAAACAGATCAGAATTGCCCTTGCGGGCAACCCCAACAGCGGCAAGACAACGCTGTTCAACGCGCTGACAGGCTCGAATCAGTTTGTCGGCAACTGGCCCGGTGTCACCGTGGAAAAGAAGGAAGGCAAGCTGAAAAAACACGACAACGTCGTTATCATGGACCTTCCGGGCATCTACTCTCTTTCGCCGTATACGCTTGAAGAAGTTGTCTCGCGAAACTACCTCATCGCTGAGCGGCCGGATGCCATCCTGAACATCATCGACGGCACGAACCTCGAGCGCAACCTGTATCTCACCACGCAGCTGACCGAGCTGGGCATCCCCGTTGTTGCGGCCATCAACATGATGGATCTTGTCCGCAAAAACGGTGACCAGATCAACATCAAAGAGCTTTCGCGGCAGCTCGGCTGCCGGGTCGTGGAGATTTCCGCGCTGAAGGGCACGGGCGTGATGGAGGCCGCCGAGGCTGCCATCGCCGCAGCATCCGGCGCGCACACCGAGCCGCAGCACACCTTCTCCGGCGCAGTCGAACACGCCATTGCCCACATCGAAGAGGCTGTTCTGCACGACAAACCCACCGAGCAGCAGCGCTGGTACGCCATCAAGATCTTCGAGCGTGATGACAAAGTCCTCGAACAGCTCAAACTGCCTGCCGATGTCATGCAGCACATCGAGGCTGATATCAAGGCCGCAGAAAAGGAGCTGGATGATGACGCAGAATCCATCATCACCAATGAGCGCTACGTCTACATTGCGCAGGCCATTAAGAGCTGCTACAAAAAGAAGAACGTCGGCCGCCTGTCGACCTCTGACCGCATCGATAAGATCGTGACCAACCGCTGGCTGGGTCTGCCGATCTTTGCGCTGGTCATGTATCTGGTCTACTGGGTTGCAATGGTCGGTGTTGGCGCACCGGCGACGGACTGGGCAAACGACGGCCTGTTCGGTGACGGCTGGCATCTGCTCGGCATCGGCTCTTCCGCTTACAGTGAAGCCGCCGACCGCTATGCCGAAGCATCCATGCTCGTTGACGGCTACGATGTCTACGTCGAAGAAAACGGCGAACCGGCCGGCGGCGAATACACCTATGAAGTCGAAGACGAAGAGACGCTGGCCACCAGCGTAGAGACTGCGAGCGTAGCCGACTATGAAGCCGCGCTTGTCACGCTCGACGAACTTGGCGATGAACCCGACCCGGCAAACTACGGTGTCTGGGTTCCGGGCATTCCGGTTCTCGTGGAGCAGCTGCTGGACGTTTGCAATGTGCCGGAAGACGGCTGGCTGTACGGTTTGATCCTCGACGGCATCGTTGCCGGTGTCGGCGCGGTTCTGGGCTTTGTGCCGCAGATGCTGGTGCTGTTCCTGATGCTGGCGTTCCTGGAAGCCTGCGGCTATATGGCGCGTATCGCGTTCGTTTTGGATCGTGTCTTCCGCAAATTCGGCCTCTCCGGCAAATCCTTCATCCCCATGCTCATCGGCACGGGCTGCGGCATTCCGGGCGTTATGGCCTCTCGTACCATTGAAAACGAGCGCGACCGCCGCATGACTATCATGACGACGACGTTTATCCCCTGCGGCGCAAAGGTCCCGTTCATCGGGATGATCGCGGGCGCTATCTTCGGCGGCTCGGCTTGGGTTGCCACATCCGCTTACTTTGTGGGCATGGCGGCAATCATCATTTCCGGCGTAATGCTGAAAAAGACGAAGATGTTCGCGGGCGAGCCTGCCCCGTTCGTTATGGAGCTTCCGGCATACCATATGCCCACGCTCGGCAACGTGCTCCGCTCCATGTGGGAGCGCGGCTGGAGCTTTATCAAAAAGGCCGGCACTATCATTCTTCTTTCTACGATTCTTGTATGGTTCACGACTTACTTTGGCTGGGTTGACGGCGCGTTCCGTATGCTCGCCGAGGACGAGATCGACCATTCTATCCTTGCCGCAATCGGCGGCGCAATCGCGTGGATATTCGCGCCCCTCGGCTGGGGCAGCTGGGAAGCGGTTGTGGCCTCTATCACGGGTCTTATCGCAAAGGAAAACATCGTCGGCACGATGGGCGTGCTGTACGGCGCAACCGGCGACGTATACGGCACTCTCGCCGCGACCTTTACCCCCGTCACCGGGTACTCGTTCCTTGCGTTCAACCTGCTGTGCGCCCCCTGCTTTGCCGCAATCGGCGCTATCAAGCGCGAGATGAACAACTCCAAGTGGACTTGGTTCGCTATCGGCTACCAGTGCGGCTTTGCCTACCTCGTGGCGCTGATGATTAACCAGTTCGGCGGGCTGTTCACCGGCAATGTGAGCGTAATCGGCCTTATCGTTGCAATCGCGGTGCTCGCAGGCATGATTTATATGCTCGTGCGCCCCTACAAGGAAGCCGACAAGCTCACGACCAAGCTTTAATTTCGCTAATTGCTTAATTTCTTCATAGAGGAGTTGATTCCATGTTTAGCTTTATCGCCGCAAACCTTTCCACTATCCTTATTTGTATTGTACTGATCGCCATAGTCGTTTCCATATGCGTTTACCTTGTTAGGCAAAAGCAACAGGGAAAAAGCTCCTGCGGCGCGGGTTGCGCGCACTGCGCAATGCACGGTACGTGCCACTCGTGTCAAAAGAGCTGAGTTAATCGGCTCTGTGTAAGAAAAGGGGATTGCAGTTCTACACCTCTCTGCAATCCCCATATTTTTATTCAAAGCTTCGCTTTGAATAAAAATATGGCCGCCGAGCATTCGGCAGTCAATAGTAATATCAAGGAGACTCAACCATGTACGAAACAACAATTAAGGTAGAGGGCATGATGTGCTCGATGTGCGAGGCGCACATTAATGACGCTGTGCGCGCCGCCGTGACAACAAAAAAGGTTTCCTCCTCGCGCAAAAAGGGGGAAACCGTAGTATTGACCGAAGCTGAGCCGGATGTGGACGCGATAAAAGGCGCAATCGCCGCCACGGGCTACACTGTGGGCGAAGCGAGCGTAAAGTCCTATGCCAAGGGCGGGCTATTTTCTAAGCGCGGATAATAGTAGTTCACAAGCAAGTCCACGCACGCGCCGTAGCTTTTCATGCCGAGGGTTTGATCGTAGCTTTGCAAAAAGCCCTCGTAAACCGTGTTAGAAACGGTCTGCACCGGCGTGTCAAACTGCCGCCAGTAGGCGTTATTGAGACTGAGATCGCGCCGAACGGCTTCATCAAGCGAATGGTACACCTCTTCCCATGCGGCGTAATCGGCCGTATGCAGGGCGTTGCCGAGGTGCGTATACGCCAAAAGCGCGGCGGAATAGCGATAATCCGTGTCATGAGAGCGCAAGGACGCTAGCACGGCGACAAAATTCGCTTCCTGCTCCTTGGCAACGCCGCGCTGATGCGCAAGCTCGTGCGCAACCGTGGACGCGAAGAGCGCCGGGGGGAAGTCCGTATTAACATTGGCTTCCGCCGTAAAGGGGAAGAAAAAGCCCGTGAAATCAATATAGCTCATGACGCGCGAGGCAATCATGCCCTTTGCCGCCACGTCAGCCCCGGCAAGGCAGGGAAACTCATCAACTGTGTTTTCATAAAGCGAAGCAGAACGGGCGAGCACGGCGGCGCGGTCGCAGACATACAGCCCCGCTTCATTGCGGGTAACTTCTGCGCCGTACTCGTTGCTTAAATCGGCAAAATACCGCGTGACCGCTTCAAGCTGCTCGGTGGTTATGGGGTCGGCGGTGAGGCCGCTTTGGGTGAGAAAATCATCCCCGTAATAATAAACGCCCCACATAAGGCAGTACCCCGCATAAACAGTCACGCCGAGGGATAGAAGCTGCGCCGCGAGGCGGTACACTCCCCTGCCGCTTGCCTTGCCGCACGCAAGGCGACAAAGCGCGATTACAACGCGCGCGATAACCGCCGCGACAAGGAGCGCGATAATAAGCTCCGCCACGGAGAAAGGCACGTGCGCCGTCAGGCGCGACAAAAAGCCGTGAATCGGGCGGACAACGCCCTTTGATATGCGCGCCATGAGTGCGCCGTCACGGCGCACGGCAACAAACAGCGCGATAAGCGCGAGCGACACAAGCGCCGCCGTGTGCGCCACGGGGCAGAGCGCGTACCACGCCGTCAGGCGCGCGCGAAGATTCGGTTTTTTCTCTGTCAATTTCATATGTACATATTACTACAACCCCGCGCCTATATCAAGCGCGGGGTTGTAGGGTTTAAATGGGGTTTGCCCGGTTAGATTATATTAAACACGGTTTCGC
>CAYRPD010000121.1:0-4239 GCA_964426095.1 uncultured Oscillospiraceae bacterium
GCGAACAGCACAATGCCGACAATGTCGGAAGCCGTGCCGGGGATCATCATGAGAATGCCGCCCACGGCAATCAGAATGCGCAAAAGCGCGTTCAGCTCGCCCATGATGTAGCCTTCCAGCGCCGCCGCCACACCGAAGAGACCGACAAGCGAGGTGATGATAATCTGAATCATGCTCCAAGTGGTCACGTCGATGAGCAGCATTGCGGGGTTAATGCAGAAGATGTACGGCACGATGAATGCCGCAATTGCAAGCTTCGTGGCGTTGATGCCGGTTTTCATGGGGTTGGATTTCGCGATAGCGGACCCGGCGTAAGCCGCGAGGGCAACGGGGGGCGTAATGTCGGCCACGATGCCGAAGTAGAACACGAAGAAGTGCGCGCACATCTTGGGAACGCCTATGGTGATGAGTATCGGCGCGCAGGTGGAAGCCATAATGCAGTAGTTCGCCGTGGTGGGAACGCCCATGCCGAGGATAATACAGCAAATCATCGTGAGGAAGAGCGCCACAAAGGTCGGGTCAATGAACGTGATGGCGTTCGAGGCTGCGACAACGGCGGAGATGAGCTTGGAAGCAAGGCCGGTCGCGGTGATGCACCCGGAGATAACGCCCGCCATGGAGCAGGCAACAACAACCGTTATCGTGCCCTTGCCGCCCGCTTCAAGCGCTTCAAGAATCTTGGGGACGGTTATGCGGTTATCCTTGTCGAAAAGGCTGACGAAGATAGCGCAGATGATGGCAACGGAAGCGGAGAACTGCATAGTGCGCGTGCCGGAAGAGACAAGCCAAATCAAAAGCACCAGCGGCGCAAGCAGGTAAATCTTCTTCAAAAGCCCGCCGAGCTTGGGCAACTCCGAGCGGTCAATGCCGCGCAGACCGAGCTTTTTGGCTTCAAGGTGAACGGCGATGAATATACCCGTGAAGTAGAGAACGGCGGGGAGAATGGCGCGAGTGGCTACTTCCGCGTAGGTCACGTTCATGTACTCTGCCATGAGGAACGCCGCCGCGCCCATGATAGGCGGCATGATTTGTCCACCCGTGGAGGCCGCGGCCTCAACCGCGCCCGCAAATTCCGGCTTGTAGCCGAGCTTTTTCATCATCGGTATGGTTATTGAGCCGGAGCCGACGGTGTTTGCAACCGAAGAGCCGGACACCATGCCCTCAAGTGCGCTTGCCACAACCGCCGCTTTCGCAGGGCCGCCCGCGAAGCCGCCGACAAGGGAGTTTGCAAGGTCAATGAACAGCGCGGCAATGCCCGTGCGCTCCAAGAACGCGCCGAAGATGATGAACACCACTATGTATTTTGCGCATACCTGCACGGGAGTGCCCATGATGCCGCTTGTGGTGTAGAAAAGGGTGTAGATAAGTCTCTTCAGGCCGATGCCCGTAGAGAACGTGTAAATCAAAAGCACGCCCGCCACGCAGAGGATCGGAACGCCCACACAGCGGCGGCAAAGCTCCATAAGCACGAGTATGCCCACAACGCCGATTATAACTTGCATCGTGGTTATCTTGGCCGCGCTCGTCAAAACACCTATGAGCGAATCGTAGCTTAAGCAGAAATAGAGGAAGCACGCCGCGCCCAAGGTCATAAGAACGAAATCATACCAAGGTATGTAGTTATGGCGCACATGGTGCTTGTTGGCCGGGTACGTGAGATAGCCCATTACAACCGTAAAGGCCAAAAACGCGGTAAGGCGCTTTTCCAGCGCCGCCACGGAAAACAGCGTGGAGTAAATGCAGTACAGCGAGAATACCACCATAATCGCGCGCACAACCAGGGCGGCCTTGCCCTCCCATATACGCGTGTTGGATTCTCTGTCGTACTTGCGCATCAGCTTTTCAACATCTTCCGCCGTGCCTACATCGACATATTCAATATCTGTCGTGTTGTCTACAACGGTCTCGGTGTCGATCACGTGGTCGAAGAAGCCGTCACGCTTCTTGTTTTCGGACATAAAAATCGCTCCTCAAAAATTAAAATACACTTCTATAAATAACGCTTCCGCTGCTTTTGGCAGCGGATAGCGTTAGTATGCCGTTAAGGTTTGCGCCTGATTACTTGGTTGCAACCTCAAAGCCCTGCTCGGCAAAGTACTTGGCGGCACCGGGGTGGTACGGTACGCTCGTCATGCTCGCGGCAAAGGCGGTGTCAAGCTCGGCGGCCTTGCCGTGCTGGATAGCGTCGGGGTTTGCAAACACGGTGGAAACGAAGGAGTAAACCGCGTCATCTGCTACATCGTCACGCACGAGCACAACTGCGGCAACCGCAACAGTCTGCACATCCTCGGGCATACTGTAGGTGTCGGCGGGGACGGTGTAAGCGGAGTAGTACGGGGAAGCGTCGAGCAGCTTTTCAACGTGCTCATCGTCAATGGCGACGAGGTAAACCTGGCCGCTGGTGGAAAGGTCGGTGATAGCGGTGGTGGGAGCGCCCGCAACGATGAACGCCGCGTCAATCTTGTTGTCCTTCAAGCTCTCTGCGCTGTCGCCGAAGCTCTGGTAAACGGGGTTGATGTCCTCAAGGGTCATGTCGTAGGCCGCGAGAACGTCAATAGCGTTGAAGTAAACGCCCGAGCCCTGTGCGCCGACGGAAACGTTCTTGCCCGCAAGGTCTGCAACGGACTTGATATCCGGGTTCATCGTGACTATCTGCACCTGCTCCATGTAGAGAGCGGCGGCCACGGAGAAGCTGTCAACAGCGTTTTCAAAAAGGTTCGTGCCGCTGTAAGCGTAGCTCATAACGTCGGACTGGCAGAAGCCGAGCTGATAAAAGCCCGCGTCCATGTCCTCAATGTTGGCCTGAGAGCCGTTGCCGGTCACGGCAGTGATCTTGAGGTCGGAATTGGTGGTGACGTACTGGGCAATAACACTGCCGAAAGCGTAGTACGTGCCGGTTTCGCCGCCGGTGGTGAAAGTGAGGTTGGCGGAGCTGCCGGAGCTTGCGGCATCGCCGGAGCCGGTGGAGGCATCGGAGCCGCACGCGCAAAGCGCGAATACCATGCACAATGCAAGGACGAGTGCGAATAATTTCTTCATCATATTTTCCTCCTAATTAATTAGCGCGGCGAAAAAATTTTTACCAACGCTTACGTAACACTTGAATTACGCTCTTTTCGCTGTTATAATACAACCAAAAGTTGATTTTGGCAATAGTCTATTTACACTTTCACCAATTACTACATAAAAAGTTGCTCGCAAACAGGGCGTTTTATGCAAAACACATAAAAAGAATGTGAAGTGATTATCAAAAACGGCGAAAAGGGCGCTTTTTCGCGCAAATTTCGTTTTTTGTTTGACTATTTCGGCGCGTGGTGCTATACTTTCGGCGCGCAAAGATAACCGTTGCTCCGGCAAAAACGCACGGGGCAGGAAAGCATGGGGCGTAAAAATGGATTTCTCATTGTTAAAAAGCTTTATAGCCGTGGCGGATGAAAAGAGCTTTTCCACCGCCGCGAAGCATCTTTTCATCTCTCAGCAGTCGCTCAGCAAGCAGATTGCAAAGCTTGAAGAGGAGCTGGGCACGCCCTTGTTCGTGCGCAGCCGCCCCCTCGTTTTGACGCAGGACGGCAAGCAGTTTTTGCAGACGGCCAAGGAGATTTTGCTCTTAAAACAGCAGTATGAGGAGACAAGCTCCAAGAGCATAAGCGGCGCGCATTTTGTCCATTTGGGTATTGAGCATACCGTGGCGCGCGCCATCTTGCCCCATGTTCTGCCGGATTATCTCCGCCAAAACCCCGATACCTATGTCAAGCTCAGCGAGGAATCGCCCGAGGTGCTGCAAAAAACGCTCAGCTATGACGGGGTGGACTTGGTGATCGGTACCATTAATAATACGCCCGACACCTATAAGGCCGTTCAGCTTTGCCGCAAGGAGCAGCTTTTGGTCGTCCCCAAGCCCATGCTTTACCGCCTCGCCGGGGACGAGTATGAAGCCAAGTGCGCCGAGTTTGCTTCCGGCGCGGATTTGAGCTATTTTGAGGCTCAGCCGTTTATAAAAATCCCGCGGCTCTCTTCCGGCGGGCGCACGCTCAACAGCTATTTGAAGTATTATGACATTAACCCCCGCTTCGTCTGCGAGCTTACCAATGTTGAAAACGCTTTCCAGCTTGCCAACAGCGGCTTGGGCGTGTTCATATACCCCAAGCTCTTTTGGGATATGCTCGCCCGCGAGGTGCAGTCCGATTATCTCCGCAATATCGAGATTTTCCCGCTTCCATACCTGCCGGATATCGAGAG
>CAYRPD010000122.1:0-4138 GCA_964426095.1 uncultured Oscillospiraceae bacterium
AAGGTGCTCGTCTTGGTAGCTCCGGCGAGATCCGCATCCAACACAACAAGCTTTTCGTTTTCTTTGCCGAGCGCGGCCAAGGCCTCGCCGTATGCTTCTCTTGTTGATTTGCCCATTACTGCACCTCCAATTCCTTTATCGCGGCCTCATAGTCCGCCGTTTTTATAGTCGCTCCGTGCCAAGAAGCGTTGTTCTCCATAAAGGAAACGCCCTTGCCTTTCACGGTTTCGCAGCATACAAACTTCGGGCAGCCGGCAGTGTGCGGCGCTTTCAAAGCTTCCGTCACGGCGGGGATATCGTGCCCGTTGACGGTGATAACATCAAAGCCGAACGCCTTGAATTTCGCGCAAACATCGCCCAGCGACATTACATCGTCATTCTTCCCGTCTATCTGCAAGCCGTTATGGTCAAGAATCACGGTGAAGTCATCCAGCTTATAGTGCGCGCTCGCCATTGCCGCTTCCCATACAAGCCCCTCTTGGCATTCGCCGTCACCGACGAGAGTGTAAACATGATAGCTCTTTTTCGCGTGCTTTGCTGCAAGCGCCATGCCCATCGCGATGGCTATCCCTTGACCGAGAGAGCCGGTGTTCGCGTCCACGCCGGGGGTCTTGCGCATATCGGGGTGGCCTTGGAGCGGGCTGTGCAGCTTGCGCAGCGTGCTAAGCTCGATTTTATCAAAATACCCCTTGTCCGCCAGCACGGCGTACAGCGCCGGGGCGCAATGCCCCTTGCTGAGGACAAAGCGGTCTCTGTCCTCCCACCTCGGCTCTTCCGGGCGAACGTTCATCACGTTGTAGTAGAGCGCAACGAGCGTATCCAAGCACGAAAGAGAGCCGCCGGGGTGGCCGGACTTGGCCTCATAGAGCATATTAACGATGTCAAGCCGCAGCTGTGCGGCCTTTTCCTGAAGCGTCATCGCGTCAGCCTCCTTGATTATCTGGTTTCGTATATACCGATGGTACTTATAATTATACACTTATATAAAGCCCAAAGCAAGATAAATAAAAACTTATAGCTTTACGGCATAGGTCGCGGTCACGCGGCCGGGGAGAAGAATATTTGCGCAAAACGAAACTTGCTCTTGCCAAAGCGGAGAATTTGCGGCATAATTAGGGAGAATGATACTCTCGGAGGAAACCGCCTTGGATTGTAAGCTTATTGCGTTTGACATGGACGGCACGTTTCTTGACAGCGCAAAGAATATACCGCAAAAGAATATGTATGCGCTCATGCGCGCCGCCGAAAGGGGAATCCACCTCGTCCCTGCCACGGGCAGGATTTATACCGGCATACCCGAGGCTCTGCGCGCGCTGCCGTTCATGCGTTATTATATATGTATAAACGGCGCGTATGTTTATGACGCGCTTGAGGATAAAACGATATATGAGGCCAATGTCCCGCTTGCGGATGCGCTTCGGTTTTACGAGGAAATGGATAGGCTTCCCGTAATGTATGACTGCTATCAGGATAATTTCGGCTTCATCACGCGCACAATGTACGAAAACGCGGACGAATACGTTTTTGACCCCGGCATACTACGCCTTGTCAAGCTCCTGCGCACACCCGTGGACGAGCTTAAAGCGTACCTTGCCGAAAAAGGGGAGAGCGTGCAGAAGTTGCAGGTGTATTTTAAGGATCTCGCCCTGCGCGACAGGGAACTTGAGCGTTTGCCGCGCCTTTTCCCGGAACTTTTGTTCTCCACATCCGTCTCTAATAATATAGAGGTCAACAGCGGCGATGCGGGCAAGGGCAAGGGGTTAGAAGCTCTCTGCCACGCCCTCGGCATCGGGCTTGAAAATGTCATCGCCTTTGGTGACAGCTCCAACGATGATGATATGCTCGCAGTGGCGGGGCTGGGTATTGCGATGGCGAACGCACTTGAAAGCACCAAGCGCGTTTCAAATGCAGTCACGCTTTCCAATGACGAATGCGGCGTGGCCGCCGCAATAGAAAAATACGTTTTCGGCGCTTAATTAATGCAAATAAACGAATAAAGACGCGAACAAAAGATTTTTATATAACGGGGGACAATACCATGAAGCTTTGCAACGCAAAAATTTATAAGGACGGTGAGTTTATCACCGGCGGGCTGGAATTTGACGAGGTCATACGCGGCTTTGACGGCTACGGCGGCGAGGATTTAAACGGGGCGTATGTCGTCCCCGGCTTCGTTGACGTACACTCTCACGGCGCTATGGGCGCGGACGCGAGTGACGGCGATCCCGCAGGGCTTAAAACGCTCAGCGCGTACTATGCGGCAAACGGTGTGACGAGCTTTTGCCCGACCACGATGACCCTTAAAGAGCCGGAGCTTATCCGAGCGGCGCACTGCGTGCGCGATTTCCGCCGCGATGAAAACGGCGCGCGCATAGCGGGCATACACCTTGAAGGGCCGTTTATCTCCTACGCCAAGCGCGGTGCGCAAAACCCGGAGAATCTTCACGCGCCGGATGCGGCCATGTTTGATAGGATTAACGATGCTTCCGGCGGCGCGGTCAGGCTTATCACGGTTGCGCCCGAGGTGGACGGCGCGCTTGATTTCATCAGCCACGCCGCGAAGTATTGTACCGTTTCCCTCGGCCACAGCACCGCAGACTATGAGCAGGCTATGGCGGGCTTTGCCGCCGGTGCGACCCACACCACGCACCTTTTCAACGGCATGGAGCCTCTGCACCACAGAAAGCCCGGCCTTGTCGGCGCGGCGCTCATGTCGGGCGCAACGGTGGAGCTGATATGTGATGGGATGCACATTCACCCCGCCGTTATAAACGCAGTTTACCGTATGTTCGGCAAGAAGCTTGTTATAATAAGCGACTCTCTACGTTGCGCCGGTATGCCGGACGGCGATTATGAGCTGGGCGGCCAGCCTATCGTTATGAAAAACGGCAAGGCCACCCTGCTTGACGGCACTATTGCCGGCTCTTCCACTAATCTTGCGCAGGAGCTAAAAAATGTCATTGCGTTCGGCCTTTCGCCGGAGAGCGCGGTGTACGCGCTCACGGAAGCACCCGCGCGCGCAATCGGCAGCTTTGACACTGTTGGTTCGCTCGACAAGGGCAAGTATGCGGACTTTCTCGTTTTGGATGAGGATTTCAACCTCTCGCGCGTTTACATCGGCGGTCATTGCGTGAAGAAATAAAAATATTATGTAAATTTGCGAAAAACAGTTCCATATTGCCGACAAGTGTGGTATTATTATCTATGTGTATACCCAAATGGCTTTAGTGGGCAGGCAAAATGCCCGTTGCACCGAAAGGAGAGCATATAATGAAAAAAGTCTTTGCAATTGTTTGTGTTATACTGGTTGCCGTTATGGCGTTGAATTTCGCCGCCTGCGGTAACGAAGCGGCCTCTTCGGCTAACGAAGTCGGCTCCGGCACGCTCGCCGAAACTCCGGGTGAAACCATTGCCGATGTGAGCAAGCTTTCCCCTGAGGCGAATGTCAATCCCTCCACGCTGAACATGGGTCAGGCGCTTAACGGCGTGCATACGGGTGATGCGTGGTATGCCGGCGGCATTCGCGGCGATAACTACATCTACTTTGAAAATGCCGACAATTCCTCCATCGGCCTTGCTTACATCAAGGTTGAGGCGGGCGAAATTGTGAAAACCGTTGTTTGCGGCATGACCGAGGACAATCACCTTGTCGATGAAACCGCTGCCGACGGCGAAAGCGGCATTGACATCGTCTTTGCCGATGAGTTCAAGGCCTATGACTACAAAAACGATACTTGGTATGTCCGCGGTGACCCCAAGGTTATCGAGCAGCTTTTTGTAGGTCGCCAGCTTGCCGAGCAAAGTAACTCCACCAACACCCTCATTCTCAATGTCGACGGCACCGGCAAGGAAGTGTTTGACGGCACCGAGTATGCCCTCACTTGGGTTATGACCAGTGCCACAACGCTCAAGTTCAATGACGGCAACTATGATTATAATCTTGAAATCGTGGTTGATGAGAACAATGCGTTTGTAAGCCTTTCCGAGCAGAACCACCGCATCTTCATCCCTGAAGAAATGATAGGCCAGCCCACCGAGGCACAGGGCGAAGATACCGCCCCCGCCCAGGCGGCAGCACAGGGCTGATAATTTGATATGTGTAACAAAAGACGCTCTGCAAAAAGCAGAGCGTCTTTTG
>CAYRPD010000123.1:0-4128 GCA_964426095.1 uncultured Oscillospiraceae bacterium
TCTTTTCCCGTTTGCGGTGGTGGCGCGGGCGACTTCGGTTTCGGTCAAGCCCTTGACTTCGGCGATTTTGGCGCAGATATAGCGGAGATTGCCGGAATAGTTGCGCTTGCCGCGCATGGGGACGGGGCTGAGATACGGGCTGTCGGTTTCTATCAAAATCCGCTCCAAGGGGCAAATCTCCAGCACTTCCAAGGCGCGGCGGGCGTTCTTATACGTAATAGGCCCGTCAAAGCCGAGATACCAGCCGCGCTTGAGAAGCTCCTGCGCAGTTTCGGCGCTGCCGGAAAAGCAATGGAACACGCCGCGCAAGCCGTCCACGGCGCAGACGGCCTCGAACGCGTCCGCATGGGCTTCGCGGTCGTGGACGATGACGGGCTTATCAAGCTCGCGGGCAAGGCGAAGCTGCGCCGAAAAAAGCTCGCGCTGCTCGGCCTTGTGGGTATCGTCCCAATAATAATCAAGCCCGATTTCGCCTATCGCTACGCACTTTTCATGCCCGGCGAGGGCGCGAAGCTCCGACAGAGTCGTGTCCGTGAGCTTATTAAGCTCCTCGGGGTGCAGCCCCACGGCGGCATACACAAAAGCGTACTTTTCCGCAAGGGCGAGCGCGGCGCGGGACGACGGCACATCGCAACCGGGATTTACAACAAGCTCCACCCCCTCATCGGCAAGCGCGAGCAAAAGCGCGGCGCGGTCGGGGTCAAAGGCCGTATCGTCATAATGGGCATGAGTGTCAAAATACATGGGCGTTACCTCGTTATGTTTTCTCGCCCTATTATAACCGCGCGCGGGGGATTTTTCAACCGTTCATGACGGAGTATATCCGCTCGGCAGGGGTGATATCACCACTCGGCGCGAGCGCGCGGGACATTTCACGGCGCGCGCTTTCATCGCGCAAAAGGCGCAGGGCAGCCTCGGAAAGCTCTGCCGGCTCGTCCGCCGTGACAGCGCCGCCGAGCGAGGTAAAATACGCCAGATTATGCTCCTCACACCCGGCCACGGCATCTATAAGCACCATGGGCAGCCCCATGGCGGCGCTCTCCGTTGTGCTGAGGCCGCCGGGCTTCGTCATATACACCTCGCTTGCGCGCATATAAAGCGGCATATCCTCAACGCGCGCCTTGATGTGCACATTCTTCGCGGGGGCAAACTCCGCGCCGAGCTTATCAAAGAGCTTATCGTTCGTGCCGCAGATAACCGTCAGCTCCTCCGCGTCCGTCATGCGCGCGGCAAGCTCCTTGGTAAGCTCCGTAATCGGGCCGCAGCCCATGCTGCCGCACATGAGGAGAATATGCCCATGCTCCGGCGCAACGCCGACGGCGCGCTTAGCCGTGGCCGCATCACCGCGCACATAAAACTCGCACCGCGCTGGCAGGCCGCTTGGAACAATGCGCGCGGGGTCAACCCCGCAGGCGGCAAACTCCTCCGTGAGCAAGGGAGAGGGTATGAAATAATACTGCAAGCTGGAATCCGCTGTGCCGGGCGAGCAGGTGTAATCCGTGCCGACAAAGGCGGTGACGAGCGGCATGGGGTGCTGTTCCAGCATGGCGGTGAGCGCGAGGGCGGCGAAAATATGCGTACAGACAACCGCGTCAAAGCCGCGCGCGGAGACATAGTCAAAAAGCCGCTCCGAGCCGGAAGTGAGGTACTCATACACAAGCGTGTCGCGCCGGAAGGGCGACTGGTGCGCTTCCACCTCTTTGTAGCCGTTTTTGAAAACTCGCGGGAGACGGCGGTACATCCGCACGTGCCACTTGCAGATGAAGTCCGAGGCCTTTTCGGAGATAAAAAGCAGGGAATCGGCCACCTCGCAGGTGCAGCCGTGCCCCTCGAAGCACTCTTTGAGCGCGCGGGCACAGGAATTATGCCCCTCGCCGGTGTTGCAGCTTAGAATCAATACGTTTTTCATGCCGTTCCTTTCCCGATTTGCGCTTTGCGCGCCGCAAGGCGCATAAGGCGCGGGCGATTATAGCGCTGAATGATAATATAAGGTACGTTGCCGAGGAGAATGTACACCGCCGCGGCGATTACGCCGCCCACGCCCGGCCACAGCCACAGCATACCAAGCCCCAGCACGGAGAGCACCGCGTGGGTAAGCTCGGCAACGCAGGTTTCTTCAACCATGCGCGGAATGTCGGAAAGCGTTTGCGCGGTCATGCGCTTTGCGGGCATGATGCGCTTAAATACGCGGCTCATGTCCGGCAGCTTATTTTGCCACTTTTTCACGTGCAGGATGGAATAGAGCTTCTTTTCGCGCTCAAAAGTGCGAAAGGGGAACTTTTCCGCATTAAAAATGTGCTTCGGCACAACGCGCCCCAGCACAAACGCCGCCGCGCCCAGCACCGCGGCATACACAATGCACGCGACAAGGCCGCCCGGTTTATACTTTTTCATAATATCCCTCATTTGTCCTATTTTGCTCAACCATAACAGGGCAAGTGCAACTGAGCGTCAACCCAAGCTCAACATTTCTTGACACCGGGTTGAGCATAGCTTGACGTGAGAGGAATATAATATAGCTGTCACAGTATTTTAATAAACTGTTTGTTCTTTTGCGCGGGGTTTTTGGTATACTTATATAATAAAAACACATTCCCGGAGGAGAGACATAAATGGGTAAGCACAGCAGATTAATAAGAAGGGTGTTGGCCGTGATCCCCGCAGTGGCGGTGCAGGTGTTGCTGTTATTGGTGCTTATAAAATGGCTCAGCCCTTACGCGGCTGTAATCAACTTCATATTGTCGATACTGTCGCTGCTGCTGGTGCTGTACATCATCATAAAGCGCGAAGAGCCGGCGTACAAAACGCTGTGGCTGTTGGTTATTTTGCCGTTCCCGCTGGCGGGGGCGGTATTGTATCTGCTCTTCGGCAACAAGCGCACGGCGCGCCCCTTGGCAAAGCGGCTGAACGTTGCCGCGCCCGCCGGTGCGCCCGATGACACGGCGACAATGTGCCGCATACGCGAGGAGAAGCCGCGCGTTGCGCAGACCTTTGCCTACGTGCGCGCAAAAAGCGGCTGCCCGGTGCTGCCGAACGAGAGCGCGAAGTATTACCCCCTGGGCGATGATATGTTCCCGGATATGCTGGCGGACTTAGAGAGCGCGGAAACGTACATCTACGTGGAGTATTTCATCATTCAGCACGGGAAGTTTTTCGATTCGATACTGGATATACTGTGTCGCAAGAGCCGCGAGGGCGTGGATGTGCGCGTGATATACGACGATTTGGGCAGTATCTCGTCCTTTTCCGCGCGCGACAGGCAGCGGCTTTTGGAAGCGGGGATACGCTGTGTTGCGTTTAACCCGATGCTCGCCATCGGCGGGACGCTCAACTACCGCGACCACAAAAAGATACTCGCGATTGACGGGCGCGTGGCGTACACGGGCGGGGTCAACCTCGCGGACGAATACATCAACGAGATAGAGCGCTTCGGCCACTGGAAAGACATCGGCTTTCGCGTCACGGGGCAGAGCGCGCGGGCGTTCGCGGACATTTTCATGGTGTTTTGGAACGCGTTCGCCGAGTGGACCCCCGAGCCGATTTCAATCCCGGCGGAGCTGCCTGCGCCGCAGAGTGAGCCGGACGGCTACGCCCTGACCTACTTCGACTCGCCCCTGCAAGCGGACGCGATAAGCAACAATTTGTATATAGATCTCCTTTCGCTGGCGGAGGATTACGCATGGTTTTACACCCCCTATCTCACGCCGGGGGACGAATTACAGGAAGCGCTTATCCGCGCGGCGGCGCGCGGCGTGGATGTGCGGATAATCATGCCGGGCATCCCGGACAAGAAGCTAATCTTCCGTATGTCGCGCAGCTACTATCAAGCGCTGCTTGAAGCGGGCGTGAAGATATACGAATACACCCCCGGTTTTGTTCACGCGAAGGGGTGCTTGGTGGACGATATAATGGGCACGATAGGCACGGTGAACCTCGATTACAGAAGCCTATTCTTGCATTTTGAAAATAACACGCTGTTCTACAAAGCCTCGCTGTTGCAGGATTTGAAAAAGGATTTTATCGACACGCTTTCCAAGTGCGCCGAGCAAAAGCCCTACGACAAGCGCCGGTATATGCGCCGGTGGATAGTGGACGGCGTGCTGCGCATCTTCGCCCCGCTGTGCTGAC
>CAYRPD010000124.1:0-4127 GCA_964426095.1 uncultured Oscillospiraceae bacterium
ATTTAATCCTGTTTTCGCATGAATCGGCGGCGGAGCACCTCTTCAAAGGCAAGGCCGTACCAAAAGCCGCCCCGGCGGCGCGCGGTTTCCTTTATGCACGCATCGCACAGCTCCGCCGCGGCGATGAACGCCGCACGGCGCGTAGCACCCTGCAAAAGCTCGCCGCAAAATGCGGATGTGAACACATCCCCCGTCCCGTGCAGCACGGCGCTCTCCCACGGGCGGAAAAACTCCATGTCCTTTCCGTCAAGGCGCGCGACATAGCCCACCTCGTCCCCACGGCGCACGCCGGTTATGATTACTTCCGGGGTTTTGAGCGCGGCGAGCATGGCCTCTGCCCCCGCGTCCACTGTGAGGCCGGACAAGAATGCGGCCTCGGTGTAGTTCGGGGTGATTACATCCGCCTTTTCGCACAGGCAGCGCATGGCCGCTACGTGCGCCGGGGTAAACCCGTCATACAGCGCACCCTCGTCGCCCATAACGGGGTCAACCACCGTGAGCACGTCTTTCCCGCCGAAATCGCGTATAAACCCCTCGGCAAAGCTTATCTGCTCCAAGGAAGCAAAATACCCCGTGTATATACAGTCAAATTTCACGCGCATCGCTTTCCAATGCGCACTGAACGCGCGCATCTGCGCCGTCATATCGTGCGCCACATAGCCGTCAAAGCCCGTGGTGTGCGTGCTCAGCACCGCCGTCGGCAGTGCCACGGTCTCTACGCCGTAGCAGGACATTATCGGCATTCCCACGCTCAATGAGCAGTTGCCTATACATGATAGATCGTTTATCAGCGCCGCGCGCTTCATTCCGGTTTTGTTTATCTCGGTCATAGGTCTGTGTTCCTTTTATTATAAGGGGTTATCTTCCCGGTTATTATAGCAACTTCCCCGCCGTCTGCCAAGTATAAAGCGCAAAAACTCAAAAATCTTTTGCACCGCGTTTCCCCTTGCACCCCCGTTTCCTCACTCCCCTTGTGAATATGCACAAGGGCAAAAACCGCCCTCTGCCGCGTTCGTACTCCGCTGCACATTTATGCAGCTTTTTGTCGGTTTTTACGCACATCGGTGCATATTTCGCTTGTCAAAATACTTTAGCGGTTAAAATCGTTAACGCGTTGTGGTAAATTTGAGCGCCTGTGAGTTTCGGCGGGTTTTAGGGGTTTTTCGCGATATTTAAGAATTTTTTGTGCAATTTTAACTCGGAAAAGCTATTGACAAACCGTTTCCGCTGTGGTATATTCTCGCCATGCTTGAGAAAGGAGAACGAAAAATGATGTTTATTCGTCGCATGGCTAATCGTTTTTATTACTATTACTTTTATTTTCGTGAAGTAATAGCGATTTGTGATGCACATGAACGGATAAGCGCTTGATTGTATCAATTTTTCAAGCATTGTTTGACCGTGACGGACTTCGCCGTGTGGATTGCAAATCCGCACGGTTTTTTGTTTTCCCGACAGAGAACAACCCGTGTTGATTTCCGTCCTCTCTCCAAAGTCCCCCCGAAAAGGAAACCTATGTGAAGCTTACTTGGAGGTAAGAAAAATGAAGAAGAAAAATTCCCTCACCCTTATCGCGACAATAGTTTTGGTTGTTGCAATGTGCCTGTCCCTCGCCGCGTGCGGCAGCTCCTCTGCTCCCGCCGCAACCGAAGCCCCCGCAGAAGCGCCCGCCGAGGCCGCCGAAGCAAGCGCGGACAAGGTCTTTACCGTAGGCGTGTGCCAGCTTGTTCAGCACGAGGCGCTGGACGCGGCCACGCAGGGCTTTATGGATACGCTCACTGAAAAGCTCGGCGATAAGATTGTTTTTGATGTGCAGAACGCCGCCGGTGATTCCGCCGCTTGCAGCACCATCGTAAACTCCTTTGTTTCCAAGAATGTTGACCTCATTCTTGCCAACGCCACTGCCTCTCTCGCCGCCGCCTACAACGCCACCGCAGATATCCCCATCCTCGGCACCTCTATCACCGAGTACGGCGTGGCGCTCGGCCTTGACGGGTTTGACGGCACTGTCGGCGGCAATGTCTCCGGCACGTCCGACCTCGCCCCGCTCACCGAGCAGGCCGACATGATTTTGGAGCTGTTCCCGGAAGCAAAAACCGTCGGACTTCTCTTCTGCTCTGCCGAGCCTAACTCCGAGTACCAGGTGCAGGTGGTTGAAAGCTACCTCGCCGAAAAGGGCATTACCTGCACTCGCTTCTCCTTTGCCGACTCTAACGATGTCGCATCCGTCACCACCAAGGCCGCGGCCGACAGCGATGTAATCTACATTCCCACCGACAACACCGCCGCTTCCTGCACCGAGACTATCGGCAACATCGTCCTTGCCGCCAAGACCCCCGTTATCTCCGGTGAAGCCGGCATCTGCAAGGGCTGCGGCGTGGCAACGCTTTCTATCAGCTACTACGACCTCGGCTGCACCACGGGCGAAATGGCCGCAAAGATCCTCACGGGCGAGGCTGATATAGCCACCATGCCCATTGAGTACGCTTCCGCCGTCAAGCAGTTCAACCCCGAAATCTGTGCCGAGCTCGGCATTGACGCTCCCGAGGGCTACGAGGCTCTGAGCTGAGATAAAATTCGTAATCCAACATTATAATAAAAGACGCACCCTGCGGCGGATAACGCCGCCGCAGGGGATTAACTACTAACTAAAGGTCAGGTGTGAAAACTATGCTTATTGATTTGCTCGGCGCTCTTCCCGGCGCGGTTGCGCAAGGCTTTGTATGGGGAGTTATGGCCGTGGGCGTGTTTATAACCTACAAGATACTCGACATTGCCGACCTCACCGTTGACGGCACTATCTGCACCGGCGCTGCCGTGTGCACCATGCTCATGCTCGCCGGGGTGAACCCTTGGGTTTCCATTGCTGCGGCAGTGCTCGCCGGTATGCTCGCCGGAGCAGTCACGGGGCTTTTTCACATTCTCCTCGGCATCCCCGCCATACTCTCCGGCATACTCTCGCAGATGATTTTATGGTCCGTTAACCTCAAAATCCTCGGCAAGGCCAACCAAGCCATCTCCGCCCGTTCAAACCCCGTTATCCTCTCGCAAATGGATATTCCCTCGGCGCTCATCGTGCTTGCGATATTCGCGGTTGTGCTTATCGCGGTGCTGTACCTTTTCTTCGGTACGGAGCTTGGCAGCGCCATCCGCGCCACGGGCTGCAACAGCGTTATGAGCCGCGCGCAGGGGATTAACACCGATGTGGCAAAGCTCATCGGCCTTGCCCTTTCAAACGGCATTGTCGCCCTCTCCGGCGCACTCTTGTGCCAGTACCAAGGCTACACCGACATCAACATGGGGCGCGGCGCGGTTGTAATCGGGCTTGCGGCGGTGGTAATAGGCGAAGCGCTTATGAGCCGCATATCCCAAAACTTCGCCGTGAAGCTTACGGGCGTTGTGCTGGGCGCGGTTGTTTACTACCTCGTGTACCAAATCATCATCTTTGTCGGCTTTGACACCGATCTTCTCAAAATGTTCTCGGCGCTGGTTGTCGCGGCGTTCCTCGGCGTGCCGCACCTGAGAAAAAAGCACTCTGCGGGAGGGAAACGCCATGCTTGAGCTTCGACATATAACCAAGATATTCAACAAAGGCACGGTGGACGAAAAGATAGCCCTGAACGATCTTTCGCTCACGCTCAATGACGGCGATTTTGTCACCGTTATCGGCGGCAACGGCGCGGGCAAGAGCACCATGCAAAACGCCATTTGCGGCACGTGGCAGCCCGATTTCGGCCAAGTGATATTGGACGGGATAGATGTCACGGCGCTGCCGGAGCATAAGCGCGCCAAGTACTTAGGCCGCGTATACCAAGACCCGATGACCGGCACGGCGGCGAATATGCAGATTGAAGAAAACCTCGCCCTTGCCGCTCGCCGCGGCAAGCGCAGAACGCTTCGCCCCATGATAACGCGCGATGAGCGCGAGAGCTACAGGGTGCTGCTTGAAGAGCTGGGGCTGGGGCTTGAATCGCGCCTTTCCGCCAAGGTGGGCACGCTCTCCGGCGGCCAGCGCCAAGCGCTCACCCTGCTCATGGCCACCCTGCAAAGCCCGAAGCTCCTGCTCCTTGATGAGCACACCGCCGCGCTCGACCCCAAAACCGCCGCGCGCGTAATGGAGCTGACGG
>CAYRPD010000125.1:0-4085 GCA_964426095.1 uncultured Oscillospiraceae bacterium
ATTGTTCAATTTTCAAGGTACATCTTTCCTCGCCGCCGCCTCTCGGCGACAGCTTTGTAATTATACTTCAAAGCATTTTGTTTGTCAAGAGGTTTTTTAGATTTTTTTGAAATCTTTTGTCTCGACATTGTTGCTTTGTTCGGCAACCCCTTTCGCGGGTGCTTGGTTAATATAGCACTCGGAGCGTTGATTGTCAACACTTTTTTGCAAAAAAATCGAAACTTTTTTGCAATTCTAAATGTTGTGGTTTCAACGCTCCGACAGCTACAAAATATGAACCTTTTCGCCCCCCCCGCCGTGGCCCACACTCAGCACAGCGGGAACGGGAGAAAAACTATCAGAATCTTTCCGCAAACTTTCCGATGTAGGGCAGGGGTTCTTTTTTGCCGTTGGAGGCATTTATCATGCCGCGGAATATGCATATCACGCGAAACACCGTGAAAATCCACCCTATGCCCGGAATCGCGCCCAGCAAATCGGCCACCACGCCGTAGATGAGCAAGGCAAGACCTTGGCGCGCATGGTAAAGCGCGTAGTCATCGTATCTTCTGAAAATGAGCGTGACTAGCGAAAACACGCTCAAGTAAGAAAGCGTGGCAAAAATGCGGCTCTCGCCCGAATTTGCCCCGGTGCGGGAAGCATTGCTGCTCTTCCACTCGGTTTTCGTTTCTTCCTCGCGCTCGCGTTCTTCTCTGGCTCGGCGCTCCTCGCGTTCTCGCTCGGCGCGCTGCTGGGCGCGCTCACGCCGCTCGCGCTCCTGCTCCGCCCAAACGCGGCTTTGCTCCTGCTGCTTTTTGCGCTGCTCTTCCAGCTTGCGGCGAAGCTCCTCATTTTCAAAGCTGTATCTTGTGCCGGTGCTCTTGGCGCTTGCGCTCGCAGTTGCGGTGGCAGCCGCCGCCTTTTGCGCCTCGGCTTGCTCATCGTAGCCGCAGGCAAGGCAAGCCGTCAGCCCGTCGGGTATATATGCGCCGCATTTGTTGCAGTATGCCATACTAAAACCACTCCTATGGAAACAGTGGTTCTATTATACTCTCACGAGAGCAGTTTTTCAACAGTCAGTTGGCCGCACTTTTCCGCCCTTTACGCGCAAAACATATGCCGCCCTATCGTCACTATCGCCGGGCGCGACCATATCCAAGCGCTTGTGGCCGTGACGGGATTAAAATAGTATATCGCCCCGCCGCTTGGGTCCCACCCGGCGAGCGCATCACGCGCGGCGCGGTACGCGCTCTCGGCCACAGGCTCATCAAACTGCCCGTCATCCAGGCAGGAAAACGCCCCCGGCTGATAGATTACGCCCGACACGGAGTTTGGGAACGACGAATGCCGCACGCGGTTGAGCACCACCGCGCCCACAGCCACCTGACCCTCGTACGGCTCGCCCCTCGCCTCGGCAGAGATTAGCCGCGCAAGCAGGTCAACCTCTCCTCCGCCGGAGCTGCCGCCGCTGCCTGACGGCAGGCCGAGCGCGGCGAGCGTCTGCGCGCCGCACTGTCCGTCCACGCTCAAGCCGTTGGAGCGCTGGAAATGGCGCACGGCCTTTTCCGTGCCGCTGCCGTACACCCCGTCCACCGCACCGGAGTAATACCCCCACGCGCGAAGCCGCGTTTGAATCTCGCTCACGGTTGCGCCGCTTGAGCCTTTCTTATATAGATCCGCCGACGCATACTGCCCCAATGCCGCAAGCGCGCATATAAGCGCCGCGCTCACCGCTGCGGCCAGCACCGCCTTTTTCACCCTATACATTATATAATAGTACCTCCGCATACTTTTTCTCTTAGTATGCGGAGGTACGGGTTAAATTATGCGGTTTTAATCAGGCGTTGGTGCGGTTTTTGATTTCATCGGTGATTTTCGCGATGAATTCGTCCACGGGCATCGCACCCAAGTCCACGCCGCCGCGCGTGCGCACGGCCACCGTGCCCGCTTCGCGCTCCTTGTCGCCGACAACGAGCATATACGGGAGCTTCTGCATCTGCGCTTCGCGAATCTTGTAGCCGATCTTCTCGTTTCTGAGGTCGGTATCGGCGCGCACGCCCGCCGCAGTGAGCTTTTCTTTCAGCTCCACGGCGTAGTCATTGGCGCGGTCGGTAATGGGCATAACCATTGCCTGCACCGGGCTAAGCCACACGGGGAATGCACCGGCAAAATGCTCGGTGATGATGCCCATAAAGCGCTCGATAGAGCCGAACACAACGCGATGAATCATGACGGGGCAGTGCTTCTCGCCGTCAGCGCCGGTGTATTCAAGGCCGAAGCGGCCGGGAAGCTGGTAGTCAAGCTGGATAGTGCCGCACTGCCAGGTGCGCCCCAGAGAGTCTTGGATATGGAAGTCAAGCTTCGGGCCGTAGAAAGCGCCGTCACCGGGGTTGACTTCGTAGGTTTTGCCTATGCCGGTAATCGCGTCGGCAAGCGCCGCCGTTGCAACGTCCCAATCCTCGACAGAGCCGATATGATCCTCCGGCATGGTGGAAAGCTCAATCTTATACGGCAGACCGAAGAGGGAGTAAACCTCATCGAAAAGGCGCGCTATGCGCACAACTTCATCGGTAATCTGATCCTTGGCAAGGAGAATGTGCGCATCGTCCTGCGTAAAGCAGCGCACACGGAACATCCCGTGCAGTGCGCCGGAAAGCTCGTGGCGGTGCACAACGCCCAGCTCGCCGTAACGTAGGGGCAGCTCCTTATAAGAGTGCGGCTCAAGGTCGTACACCAAGATGCTGCCGGGGCAGTTCATCGGCTTTATGGCAAAGTCCTCGCCGTCGATGAGCGTGGTGTACATATTGTCCTTATAATGATCCCAGTGGCCGGAGGTCTCCCACAGGGTGCGGCGCATGATTTGCGGGGTGGAGATTTCAAGGTAGTCCCACTTCTTGTGCACCTCGCGCCAGTACTCAATGAGCGTGTTTTTCACCACCATGCCTTTCGGCAGGTAGAACGGGAAGCCGGGCGCTTCATCGCGGAATGCAAACAGCCCCAGCTCCTTGCCGAGCTTGCGGTGGTCGCGGCGCTTGGCCTCTTCTATGCGGGCAAGATACTCGTCCAGCTCGTCCTTCTTCGGGAACGCTATGCCGTAGATACGCTGGAGCGTCTGACGGCTGCTGTCGCCGCGCCAGTAGGCGCTGTTGCAGGCGGTGAGCTTGATGGCGTTGCCCTTTATGCGCCCGGTGGAATCAAGGTGCGGGCCGGCGCAGAGGTCGGTAAACTCGCCCTGCTTATAAAAGCTGATGGTCGCGTCCTCGGGAAGATCGTTTATAAGCTCGACTTTATAAGGCTCGTCCTGTTCTTCCATGAGCTTGAGCGCCTCTTCGCGCGGCAGCTCAAAACGCTCCAGCTTCTGCTTTTCCTTGCAGATTTTGCGCATTTCGCCCTCTATCTTCTCCATTATCTCCGGAGTAAAGGGGAAAGGCGAATCCATGTCGTAATAAAAGCCGTTTTCAATCGCCGGGCCTATCGCGAGCTTGACTTCCGGGTACAGGCGCTTTACCGCCTGCGCCAGTACGTGGGAGCAGGTATGCCAATAGGTGTGGCGGTATTCGGGGTTTTCAAAGGTAAACTTGTTGTTCTCGTCCATTTTTGTCCTCCTAACATAAACTGAAAGCACCCTCGGCGCACGGTATATGCGCCAAGGGTGCGTTTTGCACGGTTCCACCTTGGATTTTAACTCAAAAACGCTGTAACGCGCGTCACGCGGGAGAGTATTTCCCCTCTCCGGCTCGGGAGCGGTGGCAATCGAAGCGCGCGCCGGGGCGGCTTACAGCCTGCGGCAGCCCTCTCTGTGCAGCTAGCAACTTCTGCCCTCTCCGTCAAAGCCTTTAACGGGCTTATAATATCACCCATTCAAGGGAATGTCAATTGCTTTTCGCGCTCTTGCGCTGAATGAGCTTGACAAGCTCGACTATCGGGATGATGCAAGCGCCGATGAGGATAGCCACGGCGTATTCGCTGAAGTCAACGCTGGTAAACTCAAACGCAGCGGCAAGCACGGGCACTTCGCACACGATGGTGGTCGCAACGAGCGAGGCCACGGCCGAGCCGATGAGCATTTTGTTCTTAGTCGGCAGGGCGAAAATGCTGCCGCGCTG
>CAYRPD010000126.1:0-4045 GCA_964426095.1 uncultured Oscillospiraceae bacterium
GCAAGCACTATATCCACGCCGCCCGCGCGCATTATTTTCAGGCTCAGGCGCTGTATGCGCCGCTGCATTTGCCGCTCGGTATACTGGTGCGGCCCGTGGTTATAAAGCTGGCTTCCGCCGAGGCCGAGTATGCGCATACCGTTGACGATAACAAGCTTATCTTCCACGCAGTCGCAGCCCTCGGGCGGGTGCGCAGAGTAGCTTCCGTCATGGTTGCCGTGAACGTACAAAAGGGGTCTGTTCGCCATAGTGACAAGAAAGCTCAGATAGCTTGCTTTCAAGTCCCCGGCGGACAGAATCATATCTATGCCCGCTAAGTGGCCGGGCTTGTAGTAATCCCAGAGGTAGCTGCTTTCCTCGTCGGAAACGGTTAGTATCTTCAAAGCTGACGCGCCTCCTTTTCGGGGGGCAGGGCATTTCTGTATATCCCCAGCAGTCGCACAAGCCCCTGCGAACGCGGCAAAAGCTCCTCAAAGGCAGGGATTTCGCCGTCCACATTGTCGCACAGCCAATCCATGTGCATTATCTCTTCCGCGCTCAGCTCGTGCTCACCGTCACAGCGCAAAATGCCGTTTTGATCCGTTATCCTCGTTGAAAACGGCGACACTTTGCCGCTTATCAAGCCTTTTTTGAGGATATCCGCCAGCGTGCGCACGCCGTCGGGCAGCTCCGGACTTAACTGAACATCTATAACGCCCGTATCTATCCCCCACCAGTAGTTTATGGCGCGGTTTTCGGGCGCATCGTTCCACACGCCGGAGAAGATACTGCGTATAACCTTCTCGTAAAACCGCCCCCAGTGCCAGCACGGCACACCCAGCGACACAAGCGACGCATCCTCGCCCAGCATATACGTGCCCCATTCGAGCGCATGGTGGGCGTTGGTGGGGTTTGTGGCAACGCGGTTTGATATCACGCTTATCCCCTCGGATAGAAAGTCCGCCAGCGGGTCACCGGGGGTACAAGTCCACCGCAGCTTTACCCGCGCGCGCGGGTTCGTCATGCGCACGCCGAGCGCAAACGCGTTTATGCTCGCCGGTACGCCGAAGATGGGGTAATCGGAAATGTAGCCGACTGTGCCGTTTTCCGCCATTGCCCCGGCTATCGCGCCGGTTATGAACTTGCCCTCGTATATTCTCGCGTAGTACATTCTCACGCCCGTATACGGCAGGGACAGCGCGCAGTTGAGCACCTTTACGCCGCTGTGCTCGGCGGCGATGCGGCGCGCCGCGTCTATCATGTGAGGGGTGGTTGCGAATATCACCTGCGCGCCCTCGTTCACAGCGTCCGTCATAGCGCCGTAAAAATCGCCCGTGTACGCCGGGAACACCTTTATCCGCACCTTGTTCCCCAGCTTTTCCTGTAGGTATTCTCGCCCGTGCTCGTGCGCGCGCGTCCACGCGCTTTTCACGGGGTCAAAGGCGTAGATAAACGCCACGCTCAAATGATCCGGCCGCGCCACGCTTATGAGCTTTGAAATAAGGCTCTTGTCCCGCTCGTCCGGCTCGGTGTTAAGCTCTATCGGCTCGGGCGCGGTGAGCGCTTCGATGTCCGTCCAAATGGCGGAGAGGTTTTTTATAAGCTCCGGCTGAGTGCTCGCCTTGATGTCGGCAAAGGAGTATACCTCCAGCCACACCAAAAGCGCTTCCGCCGCCGTGATATCCAAGTGCGCCGAGGCGTTGAGCTTATTAAACGCCAGCGAAAAGTGCGTAAAGCCCGCAGAGAAGCCCAAGCGCTCCTTGTCCGTCCAAACGTGATCCTCGTCAAAGCCGAGCAGCGCCTGAAGCTTGGCGTACTGCCCCCTGTGACGAAACGCGATAGTATAAAGCCGCGAGAGCTGATAAAAGTGCATGAACTCATAGTAAACCTGCACTGCGTTCTCGCCGGAGTATTCCGGCACAAGGCGCGTGACCGTGCCGGGGATAGTCGGCGCGCCGTAGCTTTTGAGCACGCTCACGCGCTTGTTGCCTTCCTGCACGTAGAATTTGCCGAGGTATTCAAAGCATTTTACGGGGTCGCGTATGCCCTCTTCGTTCAAGTGCGCATCGCACAGGGATATCCACTTCGCGGCAAACTCGCTGTCCTCTTCCAAAAGCGGCATGAAATTGCCCGCCAGCGCCGAAACTCGCCCGGCGGTCTTTGTCCCCACTATAAGCTCGGACGGGATGTTCACAAGCCCCATGCTTGCCCGCCCGGCCACGGTCGTCTCGTCCAGCATATTGTCAAGCGCGGGCGGATAGGGGTAGCCGCCGCGCGCGAGGGCGGTTTTGTAAAACTTTTGTCCGGCTTTAAGCGCGTGGTTATATTGGTCGATTGCCTCTTGACGGCTCATGCCTGTGCCCTCCTAAAATCTTCGATAATAATCATACGCGCCGGAGCATACCACACTAAGCGCGAAACTTCAATCTCTAACTGTTAATTTTTCTCCCGCTCTCTCCTCAGCGTTGCATTGTGCGCCCGCTTGCGGTATAATAGCGCTATCATATTTTCACGGAGAAATATCATGCTCGAAAAGCTTTCCGATAAATATACGGCTTTTTTTGATCGCGCGGATGTGCGCCGGGTGCTCTTTTGGCTTATCCTTGCCGTCGGCGTGTTCGTGCGCGCTTTTCGCTTGGGCGCAGTGCCGAACGGGATAAACCAAGATGAGGCGTTCGCCGCTTATGAGGCGTTGTCGCTTCTCAATTACGGCATTGACACGGCGGGCTATCACAACCCCGTTTACCTCGTCGCGTGGGGCAGCGGCATGAACGCGCTTGAAACCTATCTCATGATGCCCTTTATCGCGCTCTTCGGCTTGGAAGCATGGGCGATTCGTATGCCGCAGATGATAGTGGCCTCGCTCAGTCTCCCGGCGGTGTACGGCCTTGTGAAGCGCACCGTGTCCGAGCGGGCGGGGCTTTTGGCAATGCTGATGCTCGCTATTTGCCCGTGGCATATCATCATGTCCCGCTGGGCGCTGGAATCGAACCTCGCGCCGGGGCTGCTGCTCTTCGGGCTGTACTTTTTCGTGCGCGGCACGGAGAATGTACGGTTTTTGCCGCTCTCTGCGCTGATGTACGGTCTCGCGCTCTACACCTACGCCACCATTTGGCCTTTTGTACCTGTTATGCTCGCGGTGCAGGTTTTCTATTGCGCGCGGCACGGGAAGCTTAAACTGACGCGCCACGCCGTTTTCGCCGTGCTCATTCTCTTTTTGCTCGCGTTGCCGCTGCTGCTGTTCCTCGCGGTCAACTACGGGTGGATTGACGAGATTGTAACTCCCCTTTTCTCCGTCCCCAAACTATATTATATGCGCACCGGCGAATTATCTTTCGATGAAAAGGCGCGCAAGCTTGAAATATTCACGAATATTTTCATCAAGCAAAATGACGGGTACATCTATTCAAGCCCGGATAAGTTCGGCCTATTCTACTATGCTTCGCTCCCCTTTGCGCTTTTGGGGATAATCTATCTTGCAAAAACGCTCTCTCGCGCGCGCAAGGCGCATGAATACTGCCCCGCGCTGCTGCTCATCGTGCAGCTTTTGGTATGTTTGCCGCTGCTCATTCTCATAAAGGGCAACGCCACGAAGTTCAACGTGTTTTTCATTCCGCTTGTCGTGCTCATCGCGCTTGGGGTATATAATGTCTCGCTCATTTCGCCGCGCGCCGTGGCGGGCGGCGTCGCGGTGCTGTATGTGTTGGTGTTCATCGGCTTTGAAAAGTATTATTTCACCGAGTATGACATGAAAACGCGCGAGCATTTTTCCTACGGGCTTGAGGACGCGCTCGACTTTGCCGAGGATAAGGGCGAGCGGGTGTATCTCGACCAAAACGAATTTTACACCAAGGTGCTTTTCTATACCCAAACCCCGGTCACGACTTTCCACGACACGGTGCAGTATCTCTATTTTCCGGCGATGTATCTTCACGCGCTGAGCTTTGATAATTATTACTTTTGGCTTGACCCCTACGCCCCCGACCCCGGCGGCGTGTATATCATTCCCTCGGACGGCGATTTCGGCGTACTCCCCGAGCAGGGCTATACGTTCTGCGATATCGGC
>CAYRPD010000127.1:0-4037 GCA_964426095.1 uncultured Oscillospiraceae bacterium
CCTCGGGCACGTCCCCGCGCACTATCCTCTGCGCAAGCCCCTCGGCAATCGCCGTTTTGCCTACGCCCGGCTCGCCGATGAGCACAGGGTTATTCTTCGTTTTGCGCGAGAGAATGCGGATAACGTTTCTAATCTCGGTGTCGCGGCCTATCACGGGGTCAAGCTCGTTTTCTCTCGCGCGCTTGACTAAGTCCGTGCCGTACTTGGCAAGGGCATCGTAGGTGCTCTCCGGGTTATCCCCCGTCACAGGCGCGGTTTTCACCTTGGCAAGCTCCGCGCTGAACGCCCCCTTGGTTATGCCGTGGTCGGCGAATATCCTTTTAATCGCGGGAGTGGCGGCGGCGAAAATGCCGAGCATCAAATGCTCCACGGAAAGATATTCGTCCCCCATGCTCTTCGCGGCCTTTTCACCGGCCTTTATCACCCTGTCCGCTTCCGGCGAGAGATAAACCTGCGCCTGCCCGCCCACTTTCGGCAGCTGCGCTATGGCGCTGTCAAGCTCGGCCAGAAGCGCGTTGCAGTCAACGCCCATTTTCGTAAACAGTGACGGGATTAGCCCCCCGTCCTGATCCGCAAGGGCATAGAGCAAGTGCTCCGGCATTATATAGTTATTGTGATTTTCCTCCGCCATTGCCTGTGCGGTCTGAACGGCCTCTATGGTTTTCTGCGTGAAATTCTGCGCGTTCATAAAATCAGCTCCTTCGTTTTCAGCAATAAATCCTGTTTTCGCATTAATTTAGATGTGAATAGATGTTTTTATGAGGTTTGAATAATACGCCGCCTCTATATCGTGCGCATCGTACCGCCCGCTTAGGTAGCCTTTCATCAGCTTATCAAAAAGCGTGACATACGCGCTTATGGCGTTTGCCAGCTCCTCGGCAGTGCAGTCCCGCTCCGGGGCGGCAAGCGTGCGGACGAATTTGCCGTCATAGAGCGCATAATCCATGCGCGTCCCCGTCAGGGGGTAGAGTAGCCTATCCTCGATATCCTTCCACAAGCGGAAAAACTCCGTCATTGCGGTGATGAGCGCGCCCGACTGCGTCCTAAAAACAACCGACAGCTCGCCTATCGCCTCTTCCCCGCCCGGCACAAGCGCCACTTCGTACTTCACCGTGGGGCGGTATTTATACTCCAGCGAGCTTTTAAGCGACATGGAAAACGTGTTCGGCGCGAAAAACGGCACAAGCTCCCGCGAGGGTGCCATAAGCTGCTCAATAGCGGAAAGCACATCGTTAATGCGCCGTTCGGGCGTGGTGTAGTTCACGTACTCGGCCAAAATGCTGTTTATCAGTGCCGAGCGGCTTGTGCCCATCCTGTGCGCCAGCGCGTCCACCTCGCGCACCACTTCGTCATTGAGCATGAGGCTGTATAATGTCTTTTTCATGTTCCGTCCCTCTTCCGTTTGCTTTATTTTTTCGTATTTTCGCTTTATTTTTCGTTCTGTTCCTCGATTTTTGTTTTGCTCCGACGCGTTTTTCGTGCGGATTCATCATTTTTTGTCGTTTCCCAACGAAAAACACTTCGCATTTAACGCGTTTCCTCTTCCTTTACGCCCTACACTATACCACTCTCGCATAACTTTGTCAATGGTTTTATATAAATTATTCTGCAAATTATATTTACACTTTAAAACAAATCGGTCAAATGCGACAAAACCGGGCAGCGCGATTTATGCGCTTTGTCTAAAACCCCGGTTTGAAAAAAGGGGCTTGCAATTTTGCGCGCAGTCGGTTATAATGCGCATGATCCGAAAGCACGGGTGACGAGAGCGCCCGCATAAGGACAGTTTGAAACGGATTTTTAAGACGCGGTACAGTGATACCGGCAAGATCCCGCATAAGGAGCTTTTAGGGCGCGAGGGTTCGGCCTCGCCGTGCAGTATGCCCTGGGAGCGCAGAGGGTATGTCTTGTCGCGTGTCGGCAGGGCTTTTTTCATGCCCGAAATCATAAGAAAGGCGGCCTGAAAATGAAGCTCAAATCGCAGATAATGGACGAGGCCGCATTAAAGCGCGCGCTTATGCGCATCTCCCATGAGATTGCCGAGAAGAATAAGGGCGTAGAAAACGTGGTGCTTGTGGGCATACGCCGCCGCGGCGAGCCGATAGCGCGGATGATACGCGCCAACATCGAGCTTATAGAAAATACACTCGTCCCCTGCGGCAGTATCGACATCGGGTTTTACCGCGATGATTTGAGCATGATTACCGAAAGCCCCCTCGTGCGCCGCGCGGAGCTGGATTTTGACGTAACAGCGAAGGACGTTGTGCTGATAGATGATGTCCTGTACACCGGGCGCACGGCGCGCGCCGCGATAGAAGCGGTGTTCTCCCACGGGAGACCGAGGAGCATACAGTTTGCCGTGCTTGTTGACCGCGGGCATCGCGAGCTGCCCATCCGCGCCGACTATGTCGGCAAAAACATCCCCACCTCGCGCAGTGAGCTTGTAGAGGTGCGCCTGCCCGAATATGACGGGGAAACGGGCGTATACCTCATGGACAACACCTAATATTAATATGGTAAAACCGGCGCAAGCCGTTTTTATAAAGCTTCAATTAAAATACTTACAGAGAGAGGTAAATTGAATGAAAAAAACCGTAATTGACGGCCCTATTTACGACGCTCGCGAATTGGGCACTCCGAGAATGCTGCTGCTGGGCTTCCAGCATATGTTCGCCATGTTCGGCGCGACCGTGCTTGTCCCGGCGCTTACCGGCCTTGATGTTGCCACCGCGCTTCTTTTCGCCGGTATCGGCACTCTGCTGTTCCACCTGCTTGCCAAGGGCAAGGTTCCCGCATTCCTCGGCTCTTCCTTCGCTTTCATCGGCGGCTACAACGCCATCCGCACCCTGTCCGACGGCACTGTGGATAACTCCCTCCTGCCCTACGCCTGCTTCGGCGTTTTAATCGCGGGCTTGATGTATGTTGTTCTCGCGGCGCTCGTCAAGGGCTTCGGCGTGAAGAAAGTCATGCGCTTCTTCCCGCCCATCGTAACCGGCCCCATCATTATCTCCATTGGCCTTACGCTTTCCTCTTCCGCAATCAACAACTGCACCGGCAACTGGCTTGTGGCCGTTGTCGCCATTGCGATAGTAATCGGCTTTAACATTTGGGGCAAGGGCATGGCCAAGATAATCCCCATTCTCCTCGGTGTTGTCGGCTCTTACATCTTCGCCCTCATCGTTGACCCCGCCGAGCGCGCCGCCGTTGTCACTGCCGTTTCCGAAGCTGCTTGGGTAGGCATCCCCGTTCACTGGGAGCGCACCGTATTCGGCCTTTTCTCCGGCGAAGTTGACACCGCGCTTTTGCTCTCCGCCGTGTTCACGATAGTCCCCCTCTCCCTTGCCACCATGGTTGAGCACATCGGCGATATCTGCGCCATCTCCTCCACCGTCGGCAAGAACTTCATGACCGACCCCGGCCTGCACCGCACTCTCCTCGGCGACGGTCTTGCGACCTCTCTTGCTGCTCTCTTCGGCGGCCCGGCCAACACCACCTACGGCGAAAACACCGGCGTGCTTGCACTCTCCAAGGTTTATGACCCCCGCGTCATCCGCATCGCCGCCGTCATCGCGATAATCTTCTCTTTCTGCCCGAAGTTCGCCGCGCTCGTTTCCGCAATGCCCACTGCCACCATCGGCGGCGTGTCCCTCATCCTCTACGGTATGATCTCCGCTGTCGGCGTGCGTAACGTTGTTGAAAATCGCGTTGACTTCACCAACACCAGAAACGTCATCATCGCCGCACTCATCCTCGTCCTCGCAATCGGCATCAGCTACTCCGGCAACATCCAGATCGGCATCGTCAGCCTCTCCGGCCTCGCCGTTGCCTCTATCGTCGGCATCGCGCTCAACGCCATTCTCCCCGGTAAGGATTACGTTTTTGAGCAGGACACCGAGGGCGCAACCTCTGTTGACCTCTCCGGTGCAATCAACATGGACGAGAACCTTTAATAAGCTAATTTCCCCCCACACAACCCCATAATACACAAAGCACACGGCGCTTGGCTTCATCAAGCGCCGTGTGTGATTTTTTATACC
>CAYRPD010000128.1:0-3991 GCA_964426095.1 uncultured Oscillospiraceae bacterium
CAATCTCAACGATTGCAGGATTCTTAAAAAATGGTCGGAGTGCGGAGATTTGAACTCCGGGCCTCTTGGTCCCGAACCAAGCGCGCTACCAGCTGCGCTACACCCCGGTGCTCTCAAAAGCTTTTTTATTATAATGATTCAACGCCCGATTGTCAAGAGCAAAATATCATTCATACCCAAAGAAAATGAAAAATACAATTATCGGGCGGGGGTGAGGCAATGAAAAAGGGGAGAGGAGCGGCGCTTGCCGTGCTTCCGGTCCTTTGTGCGCTCGTGGGGCGGCTGATGTTCCCCGGCTTTGCCGAGGAAGCGAAAGGGCGCGTTGAGAATGCATTAAATATATCCCATGGCGCAAAAGCCATTGAAGCAATGGGCGGAAAGTTGCTGTCAAACGGCGTATACGGCGCAGTTACTGAAGCATTTTCAACGCATGGCGGAGAGCTTAGGGAAGTATCAAGCGTTAACAAAGCCCGGCATGGGAACGATGCCCCGTGATAAAAGGCATTCATTCAAAATACGAAAGCTCTGTGCGCTTCTCGCCGCTTGCCGTTGCCGCCCTTGCGGCGGCGGTGTATTTTTTGGATGCGTATATACTCACATCGTTGATTATCGCCGCCGCCGTACACGAGCTGGGGCATATAATTGCGCTGAATGCGGCGCACTTTAGAATAAACGGATTTGCCGCCGAGCTTGGCGGATTGAGGATAGATTACGGCGGGGAGAATGCCCCGGCTTTTCATGCGCTCGCCGCGCTGGCAGGGCCTTTGGCGGGGCTTGCGTTTGCATTTTTGTGCTCCTTTTTAGCCCGTGTAACGGGCATTTTGTGGTTCGCGCTCACGGCGGGGATTAGCCTTGCGCTGTCTCTCTTTAACTTGCTTCCCGTTTTGCCGCTGGACGGCGGGCGAACGCTCGCGGCGGCGCTGTCGGTAATAATGGGTGTAATTCGCGCGGAGAGAGCAACTCTTTGCATCGGGCGCTGTTTTTCGTTTGTCCTTTTAGCGGTCGGGCTGTGGCTTTATCTAAGCTCCGGCGGCGTGTGGCTAATGCTTTTTGCGGTGTACTTCATTTTATCAAGTATTGAAAAAACGGAGAAAGTCATGTACAATACAAAAGGATAATTAATATAACGGAGATATAAATGGATAAACGTCTTGAAAGAATACTGCCGCGCGTGCAAAAACCGGCGCGCTACACGGGCGGCGAGTACAACCAAATAATAAAGGACAAAAGCAAGGTCGATTTGCGCGTGGCCTTTTGCTTTCCCGATACTTACGAAATCGGAATGTCGAACCTCGGCATGAGCATACTTTATAACACCATGAACTCCTTGGACTACGTATGGTGTGAGCGCGTTTTTGCCCCTTGGGGCGATATGCACGAGGAGATGAAGCGCGCGGGCATTGAGCTTTACGCCCTCGAAAGCGGGGACAGCGTGCGCAATTTCGATGCGGTTGCGTTTTCCGTCGGCTACGAAATGGCGTATACCACCGTCCTTGATATGCTTGATATGTCCGGCATTCCCATTCATTCCGAGGAGCGCACCTCGCTTACGCCGCTTGTGTTCGCGGGCGGCTCGTCCGCTGTTAATGCCGAGCCTATGGCACCGTTTATTGATCTTTTCGTTGTCGGCGAGGGCGAAGAGGCGGACAATGAGGTTTTGGCCTTGCTTCGTCAAGCAAAGCTTGAAAGCTGGACAAAGCAGGAGTTTTTGCGCCTCGCCGCGCAGATAGGCGGCGTGTATGTGCCGAGCTTATATGATATTGAATATAACCCGGACGGCACGGTGAAAGCTATCACGGCGCGCGAGGGTGCGCCGGAGCGCGTGACGAAGCGCATTATAGAAAATCTTGATGCCGTGCCTTATCCTACAAAGCCCGTAGTACCCAGCACGGAGATAGTGCACGATAAGGTCAGCTTGGAGCTTTTCCGAGGGTGTGTGCGAGGATGTCGCTTTTGCCAAGCGGGGCATATTTACCGCCCCATTCGCGCCAAAAAGCCCGAAACCGTGATAGCACAGGGCATAGAAACGCTGAAAAATACCGGCTACGAGGATGTAACGCTCCTCTCACTCAGCACGAGCGACTATCGCTGTCTGCCGGAGCTTTTGGACGGGCTTCTTGAATACTGCGAGGGACGCAGCATAGGCGTGTCGCTCCCCAGTTTGCGCGCGGACAACTTCTCCATGGAGATTATGCAAAGACTGCAAAAGGTGCGCAAAAGCGGCCTTACTTTCGCCGTTGAGGGCGGCAGCCAGCGCTTGCGCGATGCGATAAACAAGAATGTGACGCAAGAGGATTTACTGCATACCTGCGCGCTTGCCTTTGCGGGCGGCTGGAACGGCGTGAAGCTATATTATATGCTCGGTCTCCCTACGGAAACGGATGAAGACATCCTCGGCATAGCAGAGATGGCAAACCTTGTGCTGCACATGTGGCGCATGAACGCGAAAAACAAAAGTCGCGGCGTGAAGATAACCATATCCACCTCGTGCTTTATCCCCAAGCCCCACAGCCCCTTTCAGTGGGAAGCTCAGATTAGCATGGAAGAGTATCTGCGCCGCGTGAATCTCCTACGCTCGGCCATAACGGCAAAGAGCGTCACATATAACTGGCACGATGCCGAAACGAGCCTTATTGAAGCCGTCATGTCACGCGGTGACAGGCGCGTGGCGCGCGCGGTGGAATGGGTATGGCGTGACGGCGGCAGATTGGATTCCTGGACGGATTATTTCTCTTACGAGCGCTGGATGCGCGCCTTTGCCGAATGCGGCATAGACCCCGACTTTTATGCCGCGCGTGAGCGCAGTACGGATGAGATTTTGCCGTGGGATATGATAGATGTCGGTGTGCGCCGTGAGCATTTTCTGCGCGAGCGCGAGCGCTGTTACGAATCCCGCCTTTCGCCCGACTGCCGCAAGCAATGCTCCGCCTGCGGCGCGGCAAAGCTTTTGAACGGAGGGCGTTGTGATGGATAAGCTCAGATTGAGATTCAAAAAAACAGGCCGTGCGATATATATATCGCACCTTGACCTCATGAAAACCGTGCAGCGCGCGTTCTCCCGCGCGGGGTATGCGCTGAAATACTCCGAGGGCTTTAACCCCAGACCTCAGCTTGCTTTTGCCTTGCCCCTTTCCGTGGGGATGGGGAGCGTTTGCGATGTGCTGGATTTTAAGCTCAAAGAGGATTACCCGCTGGATGATATGCCCGCGCGCCTGACGGCGGCACTGCCCGAGGGGATCGAGATAATCGAGGTGTACGAGCCGAGCCGCAAGGCCGCTGAGATAAAATGGCTTGAAATAAGCGGCATTATGGAGTATGATGATAAAAATGCCGCAGAAACGGCGGATAAGCTTCGCGATTTCTACGCGCAGGAAGCTATTATAATAACCAAAAAGACGAAGCGCGGCGAGGGCGAAATGGATATCAAAGCCGCCATTTCATCAATTGAGTTTACGCCCTGCGAAACGGGCGTGGAAGTTAGCGCTGTTATATCTGCGCAAGAGCCGACCTTAAACCCGGAGCTTTTGACCGAGGCTTTGCGCCAAAAAGCGCCGGAGCTTACGCCGGACTTTGCAAAGTACACAAGAATGGAAACCTACGATGCGCAAATGACGGTTTTCAGATAAAGGACGATGCCGATGAAAAAAATCGCGATTTTTCAAAGCGAGCTTGGCGTAGGGGGCATACAAAAATCGCTTGTGAATCTCCTGCGCGCACTGGATTACGACAGGGTACAGGTTGACCTTTACCTATCTTCCGATGAACGCTTTTGGGAAATTGATTTCCCCGAAAAACTGAATATCTACTATCTCGGCAATACCCCGCGCGTGTGCTCGTTTATCCCGTTTGACGCGGCAAAGCGCATGATAAAATACTCTTTCCCGCCCGGTGTTGAATATGACCTTGTGATAGATTTCAATTCCTATCAATGCTCATGCGCTGTCGGCGCGCTCACCGTTCCGGCGAAGTACCGCGTAATGTGGATACACAA
>CAYRPD010000129.1:0-3991 GCA_964426095.1 uncultured Oscillospiraceae bacterium
AAACGGGAATGTGAACCCCACGCCGGTGAGCTTTTTATCCTCGCCGTAGCTTATTTTCCTGCCGCATTTTGTGCACCGGGTGGTATTCCCCCGGCTTTCAAAGGAAGATAGGCCGCAATAGGGGCAAACATAGATTGCCCGCTCCAAGTATTCCGCCTTGCGCCTTGAGCGATAGCTCCCGCCGGGTACGCCCTCATTGACGGCGAGGGACGAGACAATAAGCGAATAAAGCTCATCATTTGTAAGCTTTGAATACTCCTCCGGCTCGACAACGCGCGAGACATATGCGCGCATATGCCCGCGCCGCACCTTATCGCTCCAACGCGGCTGAACGCCGTACCCGCCCTCGATGCGAAATAACGCAATAGGCAGGCGGAGCTTTTTGGCAAGGCCGGCAATGGCGGGGTTTATATACTCGGTTTTGCCGCTGTAGGTGCGGTTGCCCTCGGGGGCGAGGGCAATTGTGCCGCCCTCGCGCGCAACGCGTATACACGCGCGCACGGCGGCAATGTCCGTTGTTTGCTTTTTTATCGGTATGGGCGCGACAAGGGCTTTGAGCACGGAAGAAACAGCGCCGAGGGAAAATATATCTTCCGTGGCGAGATAGTAAACCGCGCCCTTAAACGCCATTCCCACGAAGAACTGATCAAAGGGCGTTTGGTGGTTATAAAGCACCAAGTACGGCCGCTCACCCTGTGCGGAGAATTTTTCGACCTTTACGCCGTATTTGAGCACGGTATACGGCGCAAGAACGGCAAAAACCACGTTGCGCACCGCACCGTGCCACGGCTTAATCCATTTTGTTTCGTTCATAGGCTTTTCTCTGCAATTCGTTAAAGTAATTATATTTTATGTATTGCAGAGCGCTTTGTCAAGAATTGTTGAAGTTATTTACGGAAAAGGGCGCAATTTTTACACCGCCGCATTGCAATTAATGCAAGAAAAAGCTATAATGAAGAAAATAAAACAAGGGAGATTGGAATATGCGCCTATTTGATATACTGGGGCCTGTTATGGTAGGGCCGTCAAGCAGCCACACGGCAGGAGCGGTGCGCATAGGGCTGACAGCGCGCAAGATACTGGGGGACGAGCCTATATTCGCCGACATTTCCCTGCACGGCAGCTTTGCCATGACCGGGCGCGGCCACGGCACGGACTGCGCGCTTATAGCGGGGCTGCTCGGAATGCAGCCGGACGATTTGCGCATTCCGCAAAGCTTTGAAATCGCCGAGGAGCAGGGGCTGGACTTTTCTTTTAAAAGCGTACAGCTGAGAAACGCGCACCCGAACACCGCGCGTCTGCGCCTGACGGGAAAGAGCGCGAGAAAGCTTGACATAGTGGCGGAGAGCATAGGCGGCGGGCGGATACGCGTGGTGTCGATAGACGGGATTGAAGCAAACTTTTCCGGCGAGCACAACACGCTCATCGTCCACAATAAGGACTATCCCGGCCATGTCGCCACGGTGACAAATGCGCTCATGCTCAAGGGCATAAACATCGCCACGATGCAGCTATACCGCAACGGGCAGGGCGGCAACGCCGTAATGGTGCTGGAATGCGATGAAGAGATCCCCGCCGAGCTTGAAAAGGAGCTTATGCAGGTGGACGGTATATTGAAAGTAACGGTATTTAACCAGGAGGAGACGGCATGAGCTTTAATTCAATCGCTTCTATGCTTGAAGCCGCTTCAAGGCAGAACGCCCCCTTATACAAGGTCATTTGCGAGGATGACTGCCGCGAAAACGGCTACTCGGAAGAAGCTTCCCACACAAAAATAAAAGCCCTGTGGCTTGCCATGCGCCAATCGAGCGCGCAGTATAACCCCGCCGACCGCTCAAACAGCGGATTTATCGGCGGAGACGCGGCGCGGCTGCGCGCAGCGGCAGACGCAGGAAAGCTCCTCGGCGGGACGTATTTTCTGCGCGTGACGGAAGAGGCGCTGAAAGTGGCCGAATGTAACGCGTGTATGAAGCGCATTGTCGCCGCGCCGACGGCGGGCAGCTGCGGCGTATTACCGGCGGTGCTGTTGCCGCTGACGGAAGAGCGCGAGGTGGACGAAGAGACTATACTGCAAGCGCTCTACATTGCCGCAGGCTTCGGGCAGGTTGCCGCGCTACGCGCAAGCGTATCGGGCGCGCAGGGCGGCTGCCAAGCGGAAATAGGCGTAGCGAGCGCAATGGCCGCCGCCGCGCTCACACACATCACGGGCGGCACGGACACCGAGTGCGCCCACGCCTTTGCAATTGCGCTCAGCAGTCTGCTCGGCCTTGTGTGCGACCCTGTGGCGGGGCTTGTGGAAATCCCGTGTGTTAAGCGCAACGTAATCGGCGCGATAAACGCCGTAAGCGCCTGCGACATGGCGCTGGCCGGGATAGAAAGCCATATACCGGCGGACGAGGTTATTGACGCGATGGGCGAAATCGGCGATGCGCTCCCCGCCGCACTGCGCGAAACGGGGCTTGGCGGTCTCGCCGCAACACCCACGGGACAGCGCTTGGCACAAAGCGTAATGGCTCGCGGCCAAGGCGAGGGGATATAAAAAGCGAATACACACAAAAACCTCTCGGCATTTTCAAGTGCCGAGAGGTTTTATACTGTCAATTTATTTAATCTCAAACTCCACGGTGACGGGGGCGGTTTGGGAACTTGATACCGTGAGACGGGCAGTACCGGGTTTGCCGATAGTTTTAATATACGCACCGCCCATGCCGCCCTCTAAGGCCGCAGTATCGCCGCCGACAAGCTCCGCTTCGCCCTGCAAGCTGAGCTTCACGGGGATTTGCGCGTAGGGGGCAATATTGCCGTACTCATCCAAAACGCGTATGCGCACGGCGGCCATATCGTAGGTATCGCCCTCTGTGAGCACGGTTGCCGAGGGCACGGCCTCTAAGTGCAGTGCGCCGCCCGGCGCTTTCGTGACCGTGGCAACGGTTTCGCCGTTTTTGACAGCGTCAAAGCGCCAGCGGGTGGCCTCGCCGCCCCAATTGCTGACGTATTTGCCGTAAAGCTCCACGCCGTCGGAGAATTTCAGCCCGTAGCGCGCCATAGCCCACAAAAGCTTCAGCTTATACTTTGTCGGCAGTCCCGCAAGGCCGTATTTCGCCGCCGCGCAAAGGCACTCACGCACAACGGCGGCCTTGCCCTTTGAAAAGCCTTCCTGCGTTTCAAGGAGCTTGCCGACAGTGTCATCAATTTCGACAGGCGGGTGGTTGAGCGCATTTAGCGCTTTTGGCGCAAAGGACGCAACAAAGGCATCATTTTTATAAAGCTCTACCTTGTCGGCATTCGTAAAAGCGTAGATACTGCCGATATTCCCGGCGGGATAGTCGCCGATATCCATGGATGAACCGACATCCAGCACGGGGATATCGTCCTGCTGGGAAGCGTAGAGCGCGGCGGCAAGCTTGGGGTTACGGAACATATCCATAACGCCGTGATAGCACACGCGATCGCCCGAACCGCAGTCCTTATGCGTGGGGTAATCGAACATACACCAGCCGAAGCACCCCGCGTGCTCGCCGGAAGCGAGCGCAGCATTTTGCACGCGCGCATGGCGCAAGGCGTGCTCCTGCCGATGCTTCCAAGTGTCATAGGGCTTTGTAGGGAACATATGGCCGTTACACTCGGAGATAAGATAGGGCTTATTCACATCCGGGGTGACGGCGCTTTTCTTCTTCGCGCCGGGGTTATTGCCGGAGTGGGAGAAATCATTATAGGCGTAGACATCTTCCAAAAGACTGCTTTTTTCAAGATATCTCACGCCGGAAGTGGCGCGGCTTGGGTCAAGCTCGTGCGCGAGGGCGTTGGTTTTGGTGTAAAACTCATCATCGTCCAAGCTTTCGTTAATGCGCACACCCCACAGGACAACGGAAGTACAGCTTCTGTACTGCATTACCATTTCGCGCGTGTTCTCTATCGCTTGGGCTTTCCAAGCGTCATTGCCGATATGCTGCCAGCCGGGAATCTCGGTGAAAACGAGCAAGCCAAGCTC
>CAYRPD010000130.1:0-3930 GCA_964426095.1 uncultured Oscillospiraceae bacterium
TTAAAGTCATTTCTGACTTGAACCCTTTTCTGGTGCTTATTTAGCATAAGCTTTTTCTTACATTGTTCAATTTTCAAGGTACATTTCCGCGCTGCCCTGCCTCTCGGCGACAGCTTATTTACTATACCACAGTGGTTTCCGTTTGTCAAGCACTTTTTTCAGATTTTTTTGAATTTCTTTTCTCAAATCTTTTCGGTGCTCAGGGAGACTTGTGTGCTCTCAGAAGCGAGCTTGCCTAATATACCACCGAAATCACCCTTTGTCAACAACTTTTTTCGTTTTTTCGCAATTATTTTTAAAGTTTTTCTTTGGCCGCTACATCTTGTGCTCCGCCTCGTTATGTAACCCAATATGGGCGGGCGCGTATTAATTTCAGCTCGTGCGGAAATACTGAAACCATGTTTGATTTCAGTTTTAAAAGAGATTTTGTTCATCCGCTTCGTCTGCCGGAATACGATAAGCCGCTTTGCGCCGCGTCCCTGCGGGAGATTTTTTCGTCCTGCGCGGATTTTGAAATGCGGGAGATTGCGTTCGGGCTTGAAAAGAGCGTGAGGGTGAATGTCTGCTGGCTGGACGGGATAGTTTCCGGCGGGGATGTTTCGTCCCTCGTGCTCAGGCCGCTTACGCAGTCGGCGCGCGCATCGGGGGCAAAGAGCGAGGAGCAGGCCGAGTACGCCATGCTCCACGGCGGGGTGTACAGCTACTCCGTCAAGCGCGCGGCCACAACGGATGATGTGATCGCCGCGCTGACGCACGGCCACTGCGCGGTGGTGTTCGATTCTCTGCAAGCGGCGCTGTGCTTCGAGGTGAAAACGGACAAGGTGCGCGCCGTGAGCGAGCCGACGCTGGAAAAGGCGCTGAAAGGGGCAAAGGATTCCTTCGTGGAGACGCTTCGCGTCAACACCGCGCTTGTCCGGCGGCGCATCGCCTCGCCGAAGCTTAAGCTGGTGGAAAGCCGGGTCGGGCGTAAAAGCGCGACAAGCGTGGCAATAATGTTCGTAGAGGGCGTGGCCGCGCCGGAAACCGTGCGCACCCTCGCCGCGCGCTTGGACGCGCTGGATATAGACGCGCTCCTTGCCGTGGGCATACTCGAAGAGGGCATAACGGATGCGCCTTACTCCCCTTTTCCGCAGCTTGCGCACACGGAAAGGCCGGATCGCTTCGCGATGTATCTTTTGGATGGGCGCGTGGGGCTGCTGATAGACGGAATACCCGTGGGGCTTGTGCTGCCGGTGACGTTTGCGGAGTTTATGAAGGTGACGAGCGACACGACCTCGCATTTTCTCGTGGCTTCCGCCGTGGCGATACTGCGGTATTTCTCCTTGGCGCTGTCGGCGCTGCTGCCGGCGCTGTATGTGGCCATTGCGATGTACCACCAAGAGATGATACCCTCGCGGCTGCTGCTATCTATAATAGAAGCGAAGCAGAATGTGCCGTTTTCCACGGCGCTTGAGGTGCTGGGAATGCTGGTAGCGTTCACGCTTTTGCAAGAGGCGGGCTTGCGCCTGCCAAACCCCATCGGCGACACGGTTTCTATCATCGGGGCGCTCATCGTGGGGCAGTCGGCAGTGGAAGCGCAGGTGGTGTCGCCGATTGCGATAATCGTGGTGGCGCTGTCGGGCATTGCGGGGTACACTCTGCCGAGCCAAGACCTCGGCTCGGCCGTGCGGCTTATACGCTTCGCCCTGGTGCTGGCGGCTGTGGCGGCGGGGCTTTACGGCGTGGCGGCAAGCTGCTGCGTGGTTGTGTTTTTCCTCGCGCGGATTGATTCTTTCGGCGTGAACTATACCGCGCCTTTGAGCGAGGGCGTACCCGGCGGGTTTTTGAAGCTCTTCTTGCGCGTACCGAAAACGCGGGATAAATTCCGCGACCCGATATTAAATACCCCCGACAGGAGGCGGCAACGATGAAAAGGCTTATATGCGCCCTGCTCCTTGCCGCGATGCTACCCTCGCTTGCCGCCTGCGGCAGCGTTTACACCAACTACCGCGAGATGGAGCAGCTTTTGGTGCTGCAAACGATGGGGCTTGACCGCGCCGCCGAGGGTGGGATTACGCTGTCGCTCGCGTCATCGGCGGCAAGCGGGCGACGCAAAAGCCCCGTGCGCATGAAGCTCACCGGGGCAACGATAGCCTCGGCGGTAGAGCGCGCGCAGAACTACTCCTTTGAAGAGTCGCTCTTCTTTTCGCACATGGACGCGCTCATGCTGGGCGAGGACTACGCGCGCCGCGGGCTTGCCGACTGCGTGGACTTTGTGACCCAATCGCCGAGACTTCGCGTGGATATACCTATTTATATAGTAAAGGGCGCGACCGCCGAGAAAGCCGTGCTCGAAGTCGGGGACGAGACGGCCGGGATAAGCGAAATCCTGCGCGGCGTGAGCGAATTTTACGACACGCGCGGCGGCGGCAATGTTTACACGCTCTCCGACTTCACCCGCGACACGCTTCGTCACGGCTCGGCGCTCGTCTGCGCCTTGGAGCTGACCCCCGCCGCCCAAACCGCAACCGCCGAGGACAGCACAGCCGACACCCCCGACACGGAAAACCCAAACACTGACACCGCTGCGGACGCTGACGCGTCAGCCGACACCCCCGCCGATACCCCGCGCCTTACGGCGGCGGGGGCGGGGTACGCGATAATGCAGGACATGAAGCTTGTGGGGTATATAGATACGGACAACGCGCTCGGCATAAGCTTTCTTAAAAACACGGTGCGGCAGACGGATGTGACGGTGGAGGACGCGCGCGGCAACGCCGTGACGCTGGAGATTAACCAAGGCCGGTGCGACATTACCCCGCGCTTTACAACTGACGGCGCGCTCAGCCGCATAGACATCGCGGCGCGCGTGGGGGCGACGGTGCTGGAAGCGGACGGCACGGCAAGCTTTGCCGACAGCTCTTACATGGACTATCTCACAGGGGAGCTTGAAAGCCTCGTTTCGCAAAAGATAAGCGCCATACTGCGCCTTGCCCGGTCACTGCGGGCGGACTTTATAGGGCTGGGCGCGGCGGTGGAGCAAGCTTCCCCGGAGAGCTGGGCGCGGCTTGAGCGCCCCTTTTATGAGCTTTTGCCCGCGCTTGAGGTGCGCATAAGCGTGACCGGGCAGATTACCCACTCCAACGACACGCGCAGGACGGTTTACAACCATGAATAAAGACTACTCCTTTTCCCGCCGCCAGCTTTTGGGGCTGTGCACGGTTATATTTCTCTCCCCCGCTCTGCGTCTTGTACCGCACGCAGCCGCCGAGCACGCCGGGCGCGGCGCGTGGCTTGCGCCTATTTTGGCGCTGCCGGGCGTTATGCTGTATGTGGGGTTTATAAACCTCTTTCTCGCGCGGCGAAGAAAGGACGAGAGCTTGGCGGAGCTTATATTGCGCGCACTGGGCGAGCGTTCGGGGCGGGCGGCGCTTTTGCTTTTCGGGCTGTGGTTTTGCCTTTACGGGGCGTTCACTCTGCGCGCCGGGAGCGAGCGCATTATCTCCACCATGTACCCCGACTCCGGCGCGGCGCTTTTCACCGTGACTATGGGCGCGCTTTGTCTCCTCTCGGCGCTCGATGCACCCCGCACCTTGGTGCGCGCGGCGAACATCTTCCTCTCCGCCGTGCTGGGAGTGCTGTTCATCGTGCTGCTGTTCGCGCTCTTTTCCGTCCGGCGGGAAAACCTGCTGCCCGTGACGGTGTTCGACTTCCCCGGTATACTCTCCGCTGCGGCGAGCGCGCTGGACGTGGCGGCGATGCCGCTGTACGCAGCGTGCTTCCTCACGCCGCTGAAAAAAGATAAGGGCAGCACCCTGCGGGGCGGGCTTTTGTGGGCGGTGGTCGTGTCGGCGCTGTTAAGCTGCCTGATGACGGCGATAGTGGGCGCATTCGGGGCGGAGCTTGCCTCGCGCCTGACGCACCCGTTCTTCTCCCTCGTCAAAAACCTCA
>CAYRPD010000131.1:0-3868 GCA_964426095.1 uncultured Oscillospiraceae bacterium
TGGAGTTCAAAACCGAGGGGCTTATCACCGGCACTGCCGTGAAAATGTTCACCATCGCAGGCCCGGTAATCGCCTACGGCGTGAGCGCAAGCACGATTTACGGGATTATTCTGTGCATTCTCGCATGAAAAAGGAGAAAAAACAATGGCAAAGAAGAAATTCAAAGAGAAAAAGCCGCAACCCGCGCCCGTCCTGACCGGGCACGATGAACGCGCCGAGCGCCGCTCGGCGGACAGAAGCCAATTTGAAGGCACTTCCGATGCGCCCGACGGCGTGACAGGCAACTGGAGCTGAAGCCAAAAGGGCGCGCAATAACTTTTGCGCGCCCTTTAACTATATTTTTTACTCTATCGTGAGTATTTCCTGCACTCCGTCCAGCTCATAGGATATGCGAAGCCCCTGCGCGTCATTCATAACGCGCACATTTTTCGCCCCGCGATTTTTCAAAAGCTGCGCAAACTTTTCGCGCATGGCGGGCGTATATTTGCCCATATCGTCCGATGTGAGCAGCACGCCGCCGAAAAGACTGTTGACCGTGGCAAGCTTATATTTTTCCTCTTCCGTGAGCTTGATGTTCTCTTCACGCAGGAAGAACACATCCGGGTCGCTCAAATACGCCCGGCCGTTAAGCTGGCGGCGGAAAACGCTGTTGAGTATGGCGCGGCGAGTGGAAACCGTTTCGCGGTTTGCCCGGCGGACAAGGAAGTTATTATTCCAGTCAAGCCCCACATCGCAGCTCACGCGGCAGTAATCCACAAGGCCGAACGCCGGCATTGTCGGCACGCCGCAGCCTAAAATGAGCTTATCGCCGCAGAGCTTTCTCAAGAGCTCCATTCCGCGGATCATTCTCCCCGCGCGCGTCTCATGCGAATCGCCGAACGGCGCGGCGGCGTAGAGAAAATCGAGCTTCACAAGGTCGATGTGCCACGCGTTAAACACCCGCTCAAACACCCGCTCAAGGTAATCCACAAACTCCGGATTATCTATATCCAGCGCGTAAAAGCCGCCCCAGTTGCACCCGCAGTACCACTCCTTGCCCTCGTGGCGCAAGAGCCAATTCGGGTGTTCGCGCATGATTTTTGACCCCTTTTGGCACACGAACGGTGCAAGCCACAGCCCCGCGAGATAGCCCTGCGCGTGGATTTTCTCCGTGAGCGGTGCAAGCGAACGCGGGAATTTCTTCTCGTCCGTTTCAAGCCAATCGCCTACATAGGGTTCCCAGCCGTCATCTATTTGGAATAGATCACCCGCGCCCAAAAGCCCGGCACAGCCCGCAAGGTCACTTTCCACTGCGGCCTCGGTGATGTTCTGATAGCGGTTATACCAGCTTGAATACCCCACAAGGCGGGGCGCTGCCCCGTTATGAATGTTCATCGCGTCAAACCACGCGTCAAAAACCGCGTCCTCGCCGCCCTCGGCAAAGAACAGCTCAAATACCTTGTACTCCCCGTCACACTCTATCCCGGCGCAGTCACGCTCAACGCTGAGCGTGTTTTGCTCGACATTGTAGGTGAAAAGCGTGTACCCCGCGCGCTCATCGAGCGAGGCGATAAGCCGATAGCTATCCCCGCGCCTAAAATAGCACCAGCTTTCCCCGTGCAGTACGCCGCGCTTTTCGGGGTAGTTTACAAAGTGATAATCGCCGTAGCGATCCATGCCGTAGTGGTTAATTAGGGCGCGCGGATAATGCCCCACGCCGGGAATCTTGTCCTCGCGCGTATATTCGGGGCAGAATGTCCAAGTCTGATAGCCGTTTATGAATATGCGCTCATCGTCTGTCGTTTTCACGGGTATCTCTGCGCGGGCGGACACAATGGTGTCCCTCGGCAAAACGGGCGCAAAGCGCCACTCGCCGCTTATTATCTCAACCTCGCCGCGCATGGGTGCGCTCTTTTCAAAGAGAATCTCGTAGCTTATTTTGTACATATTCCGCCCCTCGCTTTACACTATATATAAAGGAAAACGCCGGGGAAAAGTCTCCCCGGCGTTATTATAGCGTACTTATTTATATTATTCAAGCTCTTCAAGCGCCACCAAGAGAGCGTCTACCTTGTCAGTGTCCTCCCAGCGCACGCCGAGATCCTCGCGCCCCATGTGGCCGTATGCGGCGAGCTGACGGTAAATCGGCTTTTTTAGGTCAAGCTCGCGGATTATCGCGGTCGGACGCAGGTCAAATACTTTTTCAACAGCCTCGGCCAGCGTGAAATCGTCCACCTTGCCCGTGCCGAAGGTCTCTACAAGCACGCTCACGGGCTTTGCCACGCCTATGGCGTAGGCAAGCTGCACTTGGCAACGTGTAGCGAGCTTGGCTGCGACAACGTTTTTCGCAATATAACGCGCAGCGTATGCCGCAGAGCGGTCAACCTTGGTCGGGTCTTTGCCGGAGAACGCGCCGCCGCCGTGAGGCGCAGAGCCGCCGTAGGTGTCAACGATTATCTTGCGCCCGGTGAGGCCGCTGTCGCCCTGCGGGCCGCCTATCACGAAGCGGCCGGTGGGATTGACGAAATACTTGGTGTTTTCGTCCAAAAACTCGGCGGGGATGATGGGCTTTATAACAAGCTCTATCATGTCGTTACGTATGGTTTCAAGCTCGGCATCGGGGGCGTGCTGCGTGGAGATGACAACGGTATCCACGCGCACGGGGCGGCGGTTTTCATCGTATTCCACGGTGACTTGGGTTTTCCCGTCCGGGCGGAGATAGCTCACAAGCCCCTGCTTTCTCACATCGGTCAGGCGCTTGGCAAGCTTGTGCGCAAGGGAGATTGCAAGCGGCATAAGCTCCGGTGTTTCGTCGCACGCATAGCCGAACATCATGCCTTGGTCGCCCGCGCCGTTTTGAAGCTCGCTGTCCTCGCCGGACTTGGTTTCGAGCGAGCGGTCAACGCCGAGCGCAATATCGCCGGATTGCTCGTCAATATTGGTGATAATGCCGCAGGTGTCGCAGTCAAAGCCGTATTTGGAGCGGTCATAGCCTATCTCGCGCACGACTTCGCGCGTCAGCTTCGGGATATCCACGTAGCACTTGGTGCTTATCTCGCCCATGATGTGGATAAGGCCGGTGGAAGCGGTAGTTTCGCAGGCAACGCGCCCGTCGGGGTCGGCGGCCAATATCGCGTCCAGCACGGCATCGGATATCTGGTCGCAGATTTTATCGGGATGCCCCTCGGTTACGGATTCTGATGTAAAAAGATAATGCTTCATATGTGTTTCTCCTCTCTGTACACTGCTCGGCTTTGTTTCGGCGCAACAAAAAAATCCGCCCGCCGGCGGAATCGCGTTAATATCAAAGACAAAGCCTCATCTTTCGTTTCACCGCCGGATTTAGCACCTTGCACACGCAGGTTGCCGGGTTTCACAGGGCCGTTCCCTCCACCGCTCTTGATAAGGTATTAATTTTTACGCCGCTTATTATAACAGCATTTCTCCTCTTGTCAACCGTTTTAATGTAAATAATCTTGCAATACTTCTTCATTTTTTCGCGAAAGCGTGTTATTATCCTATTATAAACCGTTTATTTTATCTCAAGGAGATTCTGCACATGAAAAATAACAAGCTTTTGCGCTCGATTATCCTCGTTTTGGCGCTGGTGCTCGTGCTCGGCTCGTGGTTTTTGCACGGGGACGAAAATGACTTTGAGCCCGTTGCCGTTACAACAATCAACGCAGAGCGCATTACCTCATCCCCCGCTGACGGTGCTTTGCCGGATAATGCGGACGAAGCCGCCGCACCTGACGCGGCTTTGCCCGCGCTTGACGAGCACGGTACATATGATTCAAAGGACGAGGTTGCCCTCTTTATCCTCAGCTATGGCCACCTGCCGGATAACTACATCACCAAAGCCGAGGCCGAGAAAGCCGGGTGGAACGGC
>CAYRPD010000132.1:0-3748 GCA_964426095.1 uncultured Oscillospiraceae bacterium
TCATAGGTCAAGGTGCCGGTGCAGGCGGGGTAAGACGCTACATCCCAGCGATAGCCCTCCCAAAAGCTCTGATCGGGCTTGAGAAACGCCGTGTCCGCGCCGGAGTTGATAAGTCCGGCATCCACGTGATAATAATCCCCGTCAACGCGCACGATGTTCCAGCAATGCTCCTGCCAGCTGCGCTGGCCGTACACCACCTGACAGTCCACACCGAGCTGGCGGCACAGCTCCACATACGCAAGCGCCGCGCCCTCACCGGCGGAGGAATGCTCAATAAGCGCCGCATAAATCGACCCGCCCAAGCCCTCGGAAGTAATCTCGCAATGGGACACAAGATACTCATAAGCTTTAAGGGCAAGCTCGCCCTCTTCAAGCTCATCGGCGTTTACGTCCTTAAACGGGCGGAAAGAGGAAAGCTGCTGCTTCTTGGCGGCAAGCTCATCGGAGAGCATACCGTAACGCAGGTTTATCTCATAAAGGCGTTGCATATTAACGCCGGAGTACATATTCACGCTCACATTGGGCGCTTTGGGCGCTGTGGCGGGGTTTTCGCGGTAAACGCGGGTGACCAAGCCCTCCATGTCCTCGGCGCTGTAGGAGCTGCGCGAAATGAGCACGACAAGCTTCGTCTGCCCCGCGTCAAGAGCGCCCTTTATAATCTGCTCGACACCGGCGGAGTAGGGGAGCTTTACTATATTCGCGGCGTTCTCGACAAAGGACGCGTAGCTTACGTGTACGCGCGCTTCGTAATACGTGACTATCTTTGAAAGCTCGTAGGAGATGTTCGCCACGCAGTAGGCGCACAGCGCGTCCTGCGTGCGCACCTGCCAGCAGGCAGAGGCCATATCCTCGGCGGCATCGCCCTCGTAGGCCGGGTCAAAGACGATATCGCCCTCGCTGTCGCCGTTGGAGACAAGGGAGAGGATACCCTGCCGAAGCTCGGCAAAATTGCGCACGGTGATACGCCCGTCGGAAGCGGCGCTATCCTGCACGGTGGGTACGTATTCTTCGATTTTCACATATTCCTTGTCGAAAACACTGCCGCAGCCGCAAAGTGTAACGACTGCGCACAAGAGCGCGACAAGGACGGCAAAACGTTTTTTCATCGCGAAAAAGCCTCAGTTATTATCGTTTATGCTGTCAAAGCCGTTGCCAAACACGTTTTTCGCGTCCGTGACGACAAGGAACGCCTTGTCGTCAATCGTGCGCACGAGGCGGCGAATCTCGGCAATCTGCGGGCGCTTTATGACGCACATTATCACGTTGCGCTCTTCATGCGTATATGCGCCCTCGGCGTGGAGAAGCGTAACACCGCGGTGGAGATTGCCGGAGGTAATCTCACTGACAATGTCCTGGGTGTTGTGGCTGACAATGTAGACAATGCTGGAGTTATCAAGGCCGTAGAGCACGAGATCCACCGCCTTGCTGACAACGAACATACAGATAAGCGAGTACATCGCGCTCTCGACAATGTGAAAAATAATGGCGTAGGCCGAGATAACCGCCGCGTCAAGCACGAGGATAAACGTGCCGAAATTGATGTAGGGATAGCGGCGGCGCAAAAAGCGCGCCACGATATCCACGCCCCCGGTGGTTGCGCCCACATAGTAGATAGCGCCGAGGCCGATGCCCTTTATCACGCCGCCGATGATGCTGCCGAGCATGGGGTCATTGGTGGCAGTGAGGTTGAACATGGAAGCAAGGTCGATGAAAACGGAGAACAGCGCCGTGCCGATAAAGGAATCTATGACAAAGGCATTGCCGAACTGCTTCCACGCGAAGATGAAGAGGGGGACATTTAAAACTATGCTCAGTACGCCGACAGGCAGGCCGCAAAGGCGGTTTATAATTTGCGCGATACCAGTAAGCCCGCCGGAGACGATGGCGTTGGGGTACATGAAAAACTGAAACCCTGCCGCGCCTATGGCGGCACCGAGCACGATAAGCAAATACTTAGCGCCCTTAGGCATACTTGACTTGGCCATGAGCCGTGCTTTAATCCCGTTCATAATAAATACCCCTTTCGGTCAGGTTAAAAAACGAATTACTGCGCGTCGCTTTCCAAAAGCGAGAGCTGCTGCTCTTCCTTGTCGTCCGCATGGATGAGAGCGCCGGTTGCCGAGAGCGAGCGCACACGATAGCGCGGGATGTTCTTAAGTGCCGTGCCCTCAAGCTTTTCAAGGCTCTTGAGCGTTCTGCGTCCCTTTATCGTCAGCACGCCCACGCCCTGCGTAGAGCGGCTGGACTTCGGCTGAAGAAGCGAGGAGTTAAACACCAAGGCGCGCTCATCGCTTGAATAGCACACCAAGTCCGTCTCCTCTTGCAGCATAAACACCGAGCGGAGCGGGCTTTTATCCGAGTAAGCGTTTACAAGCTTTTTGCGGTTGGTTTTGGTCTCGTAAGCGCTCATTTCCACGCGCGCCACCTTGCCGTTTTCAAAGGCGAGGAGCAAATGCGCGCGATAATCGCCGGGGTCAAGCATGGTGATGACGCTCTCGCCCTCGTCCATGGCAAGCTTTGTCGGCAGATATGTGCCGAGCACCGAGGCCTTGCAGTCCTCAAAATCGGCGACACGGGCCTTGTACATCTGCTGCTTATCCGTGAGTATGAGCACCTCGCGGCGGTTCGAGGATTCAAAGGAGAGCTTTAAGCCGTCTCCGTCTTTAAACTTCTGCTCACTGCTCATGCGAAGAGATTGCGCGGTTATCTTCTTGAAATAGCCCTCGCGGGAGAGGAAGAGCGTGACGGGGTAATCCTCCACCTGCTGTTCCTCGGCGTATTCCTCCACCTCGCGGGCGTAGACTATGCCGGTTTTGCGCGGCGAGGGGTACTTTTTGCAAATCGCCGTCAGCTCGCTGATGATTATCGCGCGTATCTTGCGGCGGTTATTCACCGTGCTTTCAAGCTCTTCTATCTCGTCCTCAAGTGCTTGCGTTTCCGCAGTGCGCTTGAGAATATATTCGCGGTTGATGTTTCTGAGCTTGATTTCGGCAACGTATTCCGCCTGAACCTTGTCTATCCCGAAGCCCATCATGAGATTCGGCACAACGTCCGCTTCAAGCTCGGTGTTGCGGATGATGTCAATCGCCTTGTCGATATCAAGGAGAATCTTTTCAAGTCCTTTGAGAAGATGCAGCTTTTCCTGCTTCTTGTTCAGCTCGAAAAATACGCGCCGACGGATGCATTCACTGCGCCAAGCCGTCCACTCGTCCAAAATCTCGCGCACGCCCATCACGCGGGGATTCCCGGCAACGAGGATGTTGAAGTTGCAGGGGAAGCTATCTTGAAGCGTGGTGAGCTTGAAGAGCTTTTGCATGAGCTTATCCGGGTCAACCCCGCGCTTGAGATCGATAGCGAGGCGCAGGCCGGAAAGGTCGGTTTCATCGCGCATATCGTTGACCTCGCGCACCTTGCCCGCCTTTATAAGCTCGGCGACTTTGTCTATAATCGCCTCGGATGTGGTGGTGTACGGGATTTCGTAAATCTCGATTATGTTTTCCTTGGGTAAGTGCCGCCAGCGGGCGCGCACGCGAAAGCTCCCGCGCCCGGTGCGGTAGATCTCTTCCATTTCGCTCCGGTCGTAGATGATTTCGCCGCCGGTGGGAAAGTCCGGAGCGGGAAGCGTGGAGATTATGTCATGCTCCGGGTCTTTGAGGTAATCAATTGTCGTTTGGCAGACTTCGTTGAGGTTAAAGCCGCAGATTTGGCTTGCCATGCCGACGGCGATGCCGGAGTTTGCCGAGACGAG
>CAYRPD010000133.1:0-3729 GCA_964426095.1 uncultured Oscillospiraceae bacterium
TGCGTTTTAATCAGCCCCAAGAGCTGTACCAGCTGCTGTAGTCCGCGCCTTGGCTCTTGGCCTCGTATGTACCGGTGAGCTTTGCCATAACGCGCTCGTAGGCTTCGCTGCCCTCTTCGTAGGGGGTGGGACAGTAGTTGTTGTAGTTGTCGGCCATGCGCGCGGCTTTGTCAAGGTCACTGCTGACGCAGCAGGGGATAACATCAAACCCGTCCGTGGTGACAGTGCCGTCTATGTCGCGCTTGAGGGTCACTTGCACTATCGCCGTGTCGGGGTCGGACGGGCGCGTGCTCCCGCCGAACACCCAGTTGCCCAGCGAATAGAGAATCAAGCTGTCGTTATACTCTTCAATCGGTTGCAGACAGTGCGGGTGAGAAGCGTATATCAAGTCCGCTCCCGCGTCCGCCACGGCGTGGGCGAGCGTGGTTTGGTTGTCGTTGGGGGTGTAGTAAAGCTCCAGCCCCCAGTGGAACATACATATTATATAGTCCGCGCCCTCTTCGCGCAGGGACTGCACCGCCGCCACGGCTTCGGCCTGCTTCCAGTCGGGGCGCATATCGTTGCCTGCCGTGTAAATGCCGAGCTTCAGCCCGTTTTTAGTCGTGACTATTTGCGCCTGACGCTCTGTGCCGTAGGGCAGCCCCGCCGCTTCCAGTGCGGCCACGGTGCTTTGCAAACCGGCCTCGCCGAAGTCAAGGCTGTGGTTGTTCGCGGTTGTCACAAAGTCCACGCCGCCCTCGGTCATGATGTTGGCGTAGCTTGTCGGCGCGAGGAAGTAGAACATCTGGGAAGAAGCCAGCTTCGTGTCGGAAAGGGTGCATTCAAAGTTTGCAATCGTGTATTCATCATCGGCGAAATACTGCACCGTGTTTGAAAACGGATAGGCGTAATCCTCGCCCACGGTCAGCGGCAAGCCCACATCACTGCGTTCAAACTGCGTGGATGACCACAGCGTGCAGTCGCCTATGCAGGAGAGCGTGAAGTATTCCGGCTCCGGCTCGGGGGTCGGTTCGGGCGTAGGCTCAGGCGTGGGGGCGGGCGTTTGCGCCGCGGCCAACGCGGCGGCGGCTTCCTCGGCGCGCTGCGCTTCCAGCGCGGCCGCTTCCGCTTTCAACACGTCCCCGCGTATCTTGAATATCCATACCATGGCCGCCGCCAGCATAACCAGCAGCACGCCCTGCAAAACAGTTTTAAGGGTTTTGTTCATTTGCGCTTATCCTCATATCTTTTGCCGCCTTTTTTAGTTTGGGCGGCCTTATTCTCGCTTGTGCTATTATACAGTCCCCCGCGCTTTCCGTCAAGACGCGGCAAAAAATCAGACGGCGAAAATCCGCCTTTGTTCCCGGTTAAATATTAAAAATGTTATTACTATTTTAAAAAGTTAAGGGCGCGGATTTTTCCGCGCCCTCGTGGCTGATTGGCGGTTAAAAGCTTAGAGTAAGCCGCCGAACTTGATGAATATCGGGGCGAAAACGAGCGCCACAACGGTCATCAATTTTATGAGTATGTTTATAGACGGGCCGGAAGTGTCCTTGAACGGGTCGCCCACGGTGTCGCCGACAACGGCGGCCTTGTGCGCGGCAGAGCCTTTGCCGCCGTGGTGTCCCTCTTCAATGTACTTCTTCGCGTTATCCCACGCGCCGCCGGAGTTGGACATATATATTGCCAGCAGAACACCCGTCACGAGCGAGCCTGCAAGCAGCCCGCCCAGCGCGCCCGCGCCGAACAGAATGCCGACGAGCAGGGGAGCGGCCACGGCCATAATGCCGGGCACAATCATCTCGCGCAGAGCCGCGCGCGTGGAAATGGAGACGCAGGAAGAGTAATCCGGGCGCGCCTTGCCTTCGAGTATGCCGGGAATCTCGTGGAACTGGCGGCGCACTTCTTCAATCATCTTGTAAGCGGCCTTGGAAACGGAGTCCATAGTCATGGCCGAGAACGCAAACGGCAGCATACCGCCGATGAGCAAGCCTATAACCACATACGGGTCGAGCAGATCCAGTGTTTTGAGGTTAACCTCGGTCGCATAGGAAACGAACAGCGCCAGCGCCGTCAGCGCGGCAGAGCCGATTGCAAAGCCCTTGCCCATTGCGGCGGTCGTGTTGCCGACAGCGTCAAGCTTGTCGGTGATTTCGCGCACGCGCGGGTCAAGGCCGCTCATCTCGGCGATACCGCCGGAGTTGTCGGCAATCGGGCCGTAAGCGTCAACGGCCACGGTGATGCCGGTCGTGCACAGCATACCCACTGCCGCAAGCGCAATGCCGTAGAGGTCATTGGTGACGGAGTAAGAAATGTAAATGCCGATGCAGATAAGCAGAATCGGCACCCAAGTGCTCTTCATGCCGACTGCCACGCCGCTGATAATGGTCGTGGCCGAGCCCGTTTCGGACTGGTCTGCAATGCGCTTGACGGATTTATAATCCTCGGAGGTGTAAATCTCCGTCACAATGCCTATCACAAGGCCGACTACAATGCCCGCGATAATAGCCGCCGAGCAGTAAAACCGCCCGAAGAAAACCTTGCTGAGGAAGATTGATGCCACGGCCACAATGCCCGCCGATACGTAAGAGCCCATTTTCAGCGCCTTGTGCGGATTGGAGTTATCCTTGCCGCGCACGAAGAACGTTGCGATAATCGACGCGATTATGCCCACTGCCGCGATAACAAGCGGGTAGAGCGCACCCGCGCCCTCAAAGAGCGCGCCTTTTGCCGTCACGCCCAGCGTCAGCGCGGATACAAGCGCGCCCACGTAGGATTCAAAAAGGTCAGCGCCCATACCGGCCACATCGCCCACGTTGTCGCCCACGTTGTCGGCGATAACGGCGGGGTTACGGGGGTCATCTTCGGGGATTCCGGCTTCAACCTTGCCCACAAGGTCAGCGCCGACATCGGCGGCCTTGGTGTAGATGCCGCCGCCCACGCGCGCAAACAGCGCAATGGACGAAGCGCCCAGCGAGAAGCCGAAGAGTATGTTATAATCGCCCGTGATTATGTATATAAGGCTGCACCCCAAAAGCCCGAGGCCGACAACGCACATACCCATAACCGAGCCGCCCGAGAACGCGATAGACAAAGCGCGGTTCATCCCGTGCTCCATTGCGGCGTTTGCCGTGCGCACGTTGGCTTTCGTGGCAACCTTCATGCCGAAGAAGCCCGCGAGAATGGAGCACAGCGCACCCAGCACAAAGCAAACGGCAGTGCCGATGTCAATAAATATCGCGATAAGCGCGAACAGTACAGCGATGAATATCGCCAGTATCTTATATTCGGACTTCAAAAAAGCATCCGCACCCTCGGCGATAGCAGTTGCAATCTCCTGCATACGCTCATTGCCGGGTTCGGCCTTTTGCACATAATGCGCCTTATATGCCGCGAACAGCAGCGCCAGCGCCGCCGCCACGGGAGTAAACCACGTTAAAAATCCCATAATTTTTTCTCCTTAAAGTGAAATTGCCGTAGGCTGATATGTGCATATTAGCCTATAATCAAGCTTTTTGCAAGGCCGAAATTTCGATTTTTTAGGCAAAACGAACAACTTCATGCAAAACGCTGAAATATTAACAATAGTAAAGAGCTTTATAGTCGAATTGCATAAACACCTTGTCAGATTTTGAGCGATAAAAGTGAAAATTCGATGTCAGATTTAAAACGTTACGTAATTTGTTCGTAAATTCCGCCCATATCCACACATTTTACAATTTTCCGCCGCCCATAAAATAACCAAATCCC
>CAYRPD010000134.1:0-3653 GCA_964426095.1 uncultured Oscillospiraceae bacterium
TTTTTACCACCGTTGTCCTCGTTGCCTTTACGCTTATGTTTTCTGCGTTTATAGGCCGTTCGGCAAGATATCCGCTAGTTTACGGGTCGCTCGCCTCGCTTATTTTGCTTATGCTGTGGCTTTATTCCTGCTGCATGGTGATTTATGTTGGTGCGGCTGTAAACATCGCTCTGCGCGACACCAAGCGCGAGTTGGATGCAATATAATCACATATACTTATGCCCCGCACGGTATTTTGTCGTGCGGGGCATTTTTCAAAGCTTTGCGTATTCATTCGCCCATTGCGTTACGGCGTTGCGGGCGTTTATATCGTCCTCGCCGGTTAATTTCACAATGCGCGTGTCGGGGTCATTTTCAAGCGCAGTGTGCAATGCGCGGCGATATGCGCTGTATTTTTCGCCGAGACCGAGCGCTGATCGTAGCGCTTCGCCCTCGCGTTCCGTCATAAGTACGCCTATACACGGCATATCGGAGTTTAATACTTCAAGCAGCGCTTCGCGAAACTGCGGGATAATAAGCTCAAACCCGCCGAATTCATCGAGCACCGTAAAGGGGTAATATTCGCTCTCTTTTAATAGGCGAACGCCCTCGGAGCGAAATACTTCGTTGTCGGAAGTCATTTTGCCGCCCTTTGCCGTGAGTATACGTGCGCTTTCATACCCGCTTATCCCGGCAAAAGCCGCCGCTGGAATGAAATTCACGCTGAGCAGTACGCCGTCAGTGTCCATTTCCGCATAGGTTACATAGCCCCCGGCGTAGCCGAGCTTATCACCGAGAACGGATTTAATAAGCGCCGATTTGCCAGCGCCCTTTTCACCGGTTAAGAATAAATGCTTTTCCAAGGCTGATTCCTCTTCTTTTTTTCTTGAGTATATCATACTTTGCTTATTTTGTATATGCTTTTCCCTCGGTTGACACTTTGCCGCCGTTGCGTTATAATCACTAGGCATTTCAAAGGAACGGAGATATATACTATCATGCTTGGCACTATCGCAAACAGCGTTGCAATTATCATCGGCGGATTAATCGGCAGTGTATTTGGGGATAAGATAGGGGAGCGGTTTACAAAGCCTCTTCTTACCGCAATGGCCTTTATAGTTGCGATAATCGGCATACAGGGCGCGATAAAAACAAGCAGCATATTAATTGTTGTAATCTGCATTGTTATCGGCACGATTATCGGCATTGCTTTAAAGCTTGATGACCGTATAAGCGCGTCCGGCGATATTGTCAAAGAAAAGCTGAAAGATTCGCCCCTTTGCCGCGGGCAGTTTTCGGATGCTTTTGTTACCTCGTCCTTGCTTTTCTGTGTCGGCTCTATGGCGATTTTAGGCTCTATTCAAGCGGGGCTTAATCACGATTACAGCACCCTTTTTGCAAAAAGCATTATTGACGCGGTCACAGCCGTGGCGCTCTCTGCCGCGCTCGGACCGGGGGTTATCCTCTCCGCTGTGCCTATCTTCGTCTACCAAGGCGCTATAACGCTTTTAGCCGGGGTAGCTCAGCCGTATTTAACGGAAGAGGTCATAACCGAGATGTCTGCTGTCGGCGGGCCTATGTTTCTTGCAATGGCCGTTAATATGCTGGAGCTGCGCTCGGAGCGGATAAAGGTCGGCGATATGATTCCGGCGCTCTTTATCCCGATTATATATTTCCCCGTGGTTAACTTTTTCAACGGCCTGTTTTAAGTCCCATATAAACATTTCAGCCCCGACTTTTTATGTCGGGGCTGTGTTTTGTGTGATTTTACTTTTTGAAGCTGTCTTTAAGCGCCACTGAGCGGTTAAAGACAAGATGGCCGGGCTTTGCGTCCTTATTGTCAAGGCAGAAATAGCCTTGGCGCATGAACTGATAGCCCTCGGAGTCCTTGCCCGGTTCGGGCATTGCGGCGTTGGCAAGGCTCGCTTCCACCTTGCACCCGGAAAGCATCGTAAGGCTGTCGGGATTAAGGCAGTCAAGGAAGTTTTTATCCGGGCCGTCAGGCTCGGGATCGGTGAAGAGATAACCGTAAACGCGAACTTCCGCTTCAGCGCAGTCAAGCGCATTTACCCAGTGGATAGTTGCGCCCTTTACCTTGCGCCCGTCGGCGGGGTCGCCGCCGCGGCTGTCGGGGTCATACTCGCAGTAGACTTCCACGATATTGCCGTTCTCGTCTTTCTTGCAGCCGGTGCAGGTGGCAAGGTACGCGCCCTTTAATCTAACTTCGTTGCCGGGGTACATACGTTTGTATTTCGGCGCAGGCTCTTCCATAAAGTCCTCGGCTTCGATATAAAGCTCGCGCGAGAAGCTGACCTGACGCACACCGTCCTCGGGGCGGAGGGGGTTATTCTCCACTTCAAGAAGCTCGGTCTTGCCCTCGGGGTAATTCGTCACAATAAGCTTAATCGGGTTCAAAACTGCCATAACGCGCTTGGCGTTTGCGTTCAGGTCATCGCGCAGGCAGCTTTCAAGGAACGCCCATTCAACCGTGGAATCAACCTTGGAAACGCCGATTCGTTCGCAGAAATCGCGAATGGAGCGCGAGGTGTAGCCGCGGCGGCGCAGGCCGCACAAGGTCGGCATACGCGGATCATCCCAACCGCTTACATAGCCCTCTTCAACAAGCTTTCTCAGCTTGCGTTTGCTCATCACGGTGTAGTTTATACCCAAGCGGGCAAACTCAATCTGGCGCGGCTTAATGCCGGGAATGGATACATTCGACACAACCCAATCATAAAGCGGCCTGTGTGCTTCGTACTCCAGCGAGCAGAGAGAGTGCGTAATGCCCTCAAGCGCGTCCTGAATGGGGTGGGCAAAATCGTACATCGGGAAGATGCACCACTTTGTACCCTGGCGGTGATGCTCAATATAGCGGATGCGGTAAAGCACCGGGTCGCGCATATTGAAGTTGCCGCTTGCAAGGTCGATTTTTGCGCGAAGCGTGTATTTGCCCTCTTCAAATTCGCCGTTTTTCATGCGCTCGAAAAGGTCAATGCTCTCTTCCACGGGGCGGTCGCGCCACGGGCTTATTGCCGGGTGGGTAGTATCGCCGCGATATTCCTTAAACTGCTCCGGTGTAAGCTCACAAACGTAGGCCAAGCCCTTTTTGATAAGCTCTATCGCGTATTCGTAGGTCTTTTCAAAATAATCCGAGCCGAAGTAAAATCTGTCGCCCCAGTCAAAGCCCAGCCAGTGAATATCCTGCTGGATAGCCTCGACAAATTCATTGTCCTCTTTGGCGGGGTTGGTGTCGTCCATGCGGAGATTGCAAATGCCATCAAAGTGCTCTGCCGTGCCGAAGTCAATGGTGAGCGCCTTGCAGTGGCCGATGTGAAGATAGCCGTTCGGTTCGGGCGGGAAGCGCGTGTGAACCTTCATGCCCTCACAGCGCTGACCCTCGGATAAATCCTCGATAATAAATGAATCAATAAAATTTCTCGCGTTAACGTCCATTACTCTTTTCTCCTGTTAAATTGCTCCTTGCGCTATTATAAACGATAGCGCGCCATATTTCAACACTATTTGAAATTACACTTTAAGCCCGAACGAGGCCAAAGCCTCACGGTCAAATTCAGAAAACGGGATTACCTCACCGGGTACATTGGGTAGCGTGCAAAGCGCCTTTTCCATGTATATCATGTTGTACCAGCGGCCGAACTTATATGCGCATTTTT
>CAYRPD010000135.1:0-3578 GCA_964426095.1 uncultured Oscillospiraceae bacterium
CGCTATGAGCACATTGCGCAGGATTTTAAGAGTTTTCTTCATTTCTATCGCTCCGTAAATAGTATTATTTATATTTTATCACTGATTCTCGCTCTTGCCAAGGGTGCAAAGCTGAGCTATAATACTAAATATAAATCACCTTGTAATATTCATAACACATTTAATCGGAGGATGAAAATGAGCTACGATATAATAAAGCAGCAGGACAGAGAGGTTTACGACTCCATGATGCGCGAGCTTGGCCGCCAGCGCGACCATATTGAGCTTATCGCGTCCGAAAACTTCGTCAGCCGCGCCGTGCTGGAAGCGATGGGAAGCCACCTGACGAACAAATACGCCGAGGGCTACCCAAACGCGAGATACTACGGCGGCTGCCAATACGTTGACGAGATAGAAGAGCTTGCCCGCGACAGGGCAAAGCGCCTTTTCGCCGCCGAGCACGCCAATGTTCAGTCCCACTCCGGCTCGCAGGCAAATGTTGCGGTGTACTTGGCTCTTTTGAAGCCGGGCGACACTATTTTGGGCATGGATCTCAGCCACGGCGGGCATCTGACGCACGGCTCTAAAGCCTCAATCTCCGGCAAATACTTCAACGCCGAATTTTACGGCGTGAGCAAGGAAACCGAGCTTATAGATTACGAAGCGTGCGCGGAAAAGGCGCAGCAGGTAAAGCCCAAGCTTATAATCGCGGGGGCGAGCGCCTATTCCCGCGTTATCGACTTTGCCAAGATGCGCGAGATTGCCGACAGCGTGGGCGCATACCTCATGGTGGATATGGCGCACATCGCCGGGCTTGTTGCCGCAGGGGAGCATCCCAGCCCCGTGCCGTATGCGGATGTTGTCACCACCACCACGCACAAGACCCTGCGCGGTCCGCGCGGCGCGCTGATACTGTGCAAGGAAGAGCTTGCAAAGAAGATAGACAGCGCCGTATTCCCCGGCACTCAGGGCGGCCCGCTCATGCACATCATCGCCGGTAAGGCGATATGCTTCGGCGAAGCGCTCAAGCCCGAATTTAAGGAATACCAGCACCAGGTGATTCTCAACGCTGCAGCCTTGGCCGATGAATTTGCCGCGAACGGGCTGCGCCTCGTCTCCGGCGGCACGGACAATCACCTTATCAATGTGGATGTTTCCGTCATGGGCAAAACGGGCGCGGAGATGCAGGAGCTTTTGGACAAGGCCAACATCACCGCCAACAAAAACGCCATTCCCTTTGACCCCCTGCCCGTGCGCCAAACCTCCGGTATGCGCTTCGGCTCGCCCGCCGTTACAACGCGCGGCATGAAGCAGGGCGAGATGCGCGAAATCGGCGATATGATAGTCCGCCTTATGCGCGAGGGCGAGGAAGCCGTGGAAAGCGTCAAGCAGGAAACCATTGCCCTTTGTGAGCGTTTTCCGCTTTACCCCGAAATGTGATTGACCTTTTTCACCCACGGGGATATAATAGCCCCACATTTTATCACACTATAAGAAAAGCTAAAGGAGATTATTATGGCACCGAAGCTGTATATAGTCATTCCCTGCTACAATGAGCAGGAGGTTTTGCCGATAACCGCGCCGATGTTCCTCGACAAGATTAAAACCCTTGCCGCAGCCGGTAAAATAAGCGAGGACAGCCGCGTCCTGTTCGTCAATGACGGCAGCCGCGATGATACGTGGAGCATCATCAAAAGGCTCGCCGCCGAGGATGAGCATTACATCGGAATTTGCCAAAGCCGCAACCGCGGCCACCAAAATGCCGTGCTCGCCGGGCTTATGGAAGCCAAGGACGTGTGCGACATCACCATATCCATTGACTGCGACGGGCAGGACGATATAAACGCGATGGATGAAATGGTAGATGCGTACAATGACGGGTGCGATGTGGTGTACGGTGTGCGCTCCAGCCGCGAAACGGACACGTTCTTCAAACGCTTCACGGCGCAGGGCTTTTATAAGTTCCTTGCGATGATGGGTGCAGAGGTCGTATATAACCATGCCGACTATCGCCTTATCAGCGCTCGCGTGTTGCAGGAGTTTGCAAGCTTCAAGGAAGTCAACCTCTTCCTGCGCGGCCTCGTTCCGCTCGTGGGCTTTAAGAGCACCAGCGTGACCTATTCCCGTGCCGAGCGTATAGCGGGCGAAAGCCACTATCCTCTCAAAAAGATGATTGCCCTCGCGGTGGACGGGATTACAAGCCTTTCCGTAAAGCCTTTGCAGATGATAATGGGCTTCGGCCTTTTCGTGGCATTCGTGAGCTTTATCGGGTGCGTTTGGGCGCTTATTACGGCGCTTTGCGGGCATTCCGTGTCCGGCTGGGCAAGTATGACGTGCATAATCTGCTTTGTAAGCGGTGTGCAGCTTATATGCCTTGGCATAATCGGCGAGTATATAGGCAAAATCTATCTTGAAACCAAGCAACGTCCGCGCTATATCATCAGCGAACGCACATGGGATAAAGAGTAAAACACCGCATAATAATTCATGCAAAATGCGCCGTTTTCGGGTGAAACGGCGCATTTTAACGTATAGGATTGACAAAGAATTAATATTATTTGACACGGTAGGCACAGTGATGTAAAATAAAAATCACATTGAGCAAAAACTATATAAACAGAGGTGTGCAGATGTACAAAGTAATAACCAAGCGTTTTTTGAATGACGCGAAAACGATCTGCCTGTTCGAGATTGAGGCTCCCCTGATAGCCAAGCACGCACAGGCCGGTCAGTTCGTAATATTCCGCCTTGATGAGCAGGGCGAGCGCGTTCCCGTGTCCGTTGCGGGCTGGGATCGCGAAAAGGGAACGGTCACCGTTATGGTGCAGGCCGCAGGGCGTACCACCAGAATGCTTCACACTGTGGAGCAGGGCGATGTCATATCCGACATTGTCGGCCCTCTCGGCAAGGCCACGGAGATGGACGGGCTTAAAAAGGTTTGCGTTGTCGGCGGCGGTGTAGGCTGTGCGATCGCTTACCCCATTGCAAAGGAAATGCATAAGCTCGGCATTGATGTGACATTTATCGCGGGCTTCAGAAGCAAGGATATCGTCATTCTCCCCGATGAGCTGAAAGCGGCCTCCGATAAGCTCATCATTTGCACCGATGACGGCTCTTACGGCGAGCACGGCTTTACCACGAAGTATCTCCAGCAGGAGATAGACGCGAACATCGCCGAGGGTAAGGCGCAGTTTGACCGCGTTATCGCTATCGGCCCCGACATTATGATGAAGTTCCTCGCCGATGTTACCCGCCCCTACGGCATCAAGACGATAATCTCCCTTGACCCTATAATGGTTGACGGCACGGGTATGTGCGGCGGCTGCCGCGTTATCGTTGGGGGCGAGACGAAGTTTGCCTGTGTTGACGGCCCCGACTTTGACGCGCATGAGGTCGATTTCGATTCTCTTCTCAAGCGCGCGGCCTTTTATAAGGACGAGCAGGACGCGGCGGCGCAGCATATCTGCCGCATGACAGGAGGTAAACGCAATGGCTAATATGAGCTTGACTAAAAACCCCATGCCGGAGCAGGACGCTGTTGTCCGCGCCGGGAACTTTGACGAGGTTGCCCTCGGCTACACCGCCGAAATGGCCATTGA
>CAYRPD010000136.1:0-3554 GCA_964426095.1 uncultured Oscillospiraceae bacterium
TTCTTGAGTTTCAGTGTACCCAAGGCTTGGACGCTGACGGTATAGTAGGAAAGCAGACATGGGCGGCGCTTTTGAAAGGGTGATGCGGTATGGGTTAACAAATCTACTGCGTACAACAAGAGAGGAGAGAAAAGATGTATATTACATGGCAGACACTAATCACGGCGGGTGCGGTAGTAGCTGCCGCCGTGGCAATTTTAAGCTACTACAACAAAGCGCTCCACTGGGTGGATAAGCAAAACGCGCAGGATAGTGACATAAAGGCTCTTAAAGAAGAACTCACGCTACTCACCTATGGTTTGCTCGCCTGTCTCAAAGGTCTTAAAGAGCAAGGGTGCAATGGCCCGGTAACAGAAGCAATCAATAAAATTGATAAACACCTTAATCAAAAGGCACATGAATGAGAGGAGAAAAATATGAACGAAATATTTACTACTTACGCGCTGGAAATTCTCAAGGCCATTGTTCTTATGATAGCCGGGTATGTCGGCATCGCGATTAAAAATCTTGTCGCAAAATATATTACCACCGAGACGGCGAAAAAAGTCGCCGACACCACGGTGAAGTACGTTGAGCAGATATACTCCGATATTCACGGCGAGGAAAAGCTCAAAAAAGCTTTGGTGCTGGCAAGCGATATATTAGAGAGTAAAAACATTATGATAACTGAGCAAGAACTGTATACGCTTTTGGAAGCAGCGGTTAAAGAAATGAACGATAAGGCCAAAGCTACATAATCATTTTTGCAAGGTCACGAAGATGAATGCATAAACTTTAGATGCCGGGGGTGAAACATGGAATACTACAGTGTGGCAAAGGGGAAATTACCAAGAGAATTAGCAACTCTTATGCTCAATGAGCGGGTGGATGTTATTAAGCAATCCGGGCTTGGAAAGCTTGATGAAGAAATCGCAATGAGGTATTTCATAGATCGTCTCCCTCATGCTGATGTCGCTGCTATAGTAGGGCGTGAACGTTCCACGGTAACGCGCCGCTTGAAAGAGATTACGCCGCAGGTACGGCGCACGGCTGAAAGGTATAGCAAGCTTCCGCAATAATCGCACAATCATACACATAAGTACTGCTGAGATTCACTCGGCAGTACTTCTTTTATGCGATAATATAAACAGAAAGGGGAAGAAGACAATGGCGTATAACATGAACTCTCCGTATTATCCGGGGCAGTATTCGGGACAGGGTATACCTTACCCGATTATGAGCCAGCAACCTATACAGCAATCCCAGCAACAGCAACCCGGTTACACCGTTCGCCCGGTGGCAAGCCGCGAAGAAGCGGTTGCGGCGCAGACAGAGTTTTTAGGATTAGGCACTATTATGCCCGACTTTGCACATGGGGTAATCTATTTCAAGAGGTTCAACCCAAACAATGGGACTACAGAGCTTTACGATTTCCGCATGAGTGAGCCGGAAAAACAACCGAGGTATGCTACAGTGGAAGAACTTGAAGCACTTCGCGCTGAGCTTACCGCAAAAAAATCATTAAGGAGAAAAGAAGATAATGCAGAATAGTATGTTAGAAAATCTTATTCCCCCTCAAATGATGAACAACATTAAAGGCATGGCTAATCAAGCCATAGGCGGAATGAAGCAAATGGGGCAAATGGCAGCCGAGGCCGAGAACTTAATGAATCTCGTCAGTGCGTACAAAACCGGGAATCTTGCGCCCGTGCTTCAGCAAATGGCGCAGACAAATCCTCAAGTGCAGCAGGTGTTTAGCATGACGCAGGGGAAAAGTGAATCACAGCTAGAGCAAATGGCAAAGAACATGGCTGCTGAACGCGGCCTAAAGGTCGAAGACATTGCAAAAAAGCTTGGCCTTGAAATGAAGTAACTCAACAAGTTAATCCCTCTCCTATCAGTTTATGCGGGTCTTGAACAAAACCGCTTGTGTTCGATACAAGCGGGAGCGCGCGGCCTGTTTGTAAATAAATTGATAGGAGAATTATTATGTCTTATGGTGAAGCAATCCCTGTTGTAAATGTGGCAGGGAATAACGGAGGCGCGTTTGGCGGCGATGGTTGGTGGACGATAATCATCTTTGCGCTCATCTTTGGCTGGGGACGCGGCGGATATGGCGGCGGTTGTGACAGCGGCGGCGGTTCTTCCGGCGCGGCGGCAGGGTATGTATTGGCTACAGACTTTGCAAACATCGAACGCAAGATTGACGGCGTAAATAACGGCCTTAGTGACGGGTTTTATGCGATGAATACCGGAATGCTCAACGGCTTTGCGAACGTGACGCAGGCAGTAACGAATGGTTTTTACAACGCTGAAATCGCTCGTTGTAACCAGCAGAGCGCCTTAATGAATCAACTCAACGAAATGCAGCGTGCGGCGGACGCTTGCTGCTGTGAAAATCGTGCGGCAATTGCGCAGGTGCGCTATGATATGGCGACACAGGCCTGTGACACGCGCAACCTCATTCAGAACAACACGCGTGACCTCATAGACGCTGTAAACTGCGGCTTTAGAGGTATCGACCAGCGGCTTACCATGCAGGAAATGGCGGCCAAAGACGCGAAAATTGCGGAGCAGGATAGAGCACTTTTGCTGTCGCAGTTCGCAGCTCAGCGCAATCAGCAGACGGACGAATTCAAATCTTATGTGAACGGGCAGTTTGCATATTACAATCCGCGTCCCGTCCCTGCGTACAACGTTCCCGCGCCTTACCAGTATACGTGCAATACCAACTCTTGCAGTGGGTGTGGCTATTGACAACATCAATCGGGGCGGCAACGCCGCCCCTGAAAGGAGAGAAAAATAATGTCTTGTAAATCAGTATGCCAGTTATGTGCGAGGCTGATAATCAGTCAGTCCATAACGTTTGAGGATAACACGCTTGTTATCACTCTCCCTAACGGCAGTTATGCCAACGGCGAAAAATATTGTATTGTGCTAGCGCAGAGCATACCCGACACGGTTACGATATCCGCGCCGGTGGTATTTAGAATCGGAGACGGCACTACAACTTTTCCGCTTGTAACGCGAAACTGCGCGGCAGTGACGGCTTGCGGGGTGCGCACTAGAACTAAGTACAGCACGTGTTTGGTTACGAGCGCGACCGGGGCAACGTTCAGAATGATCGGCAAGCCGTGTTGTTCACCGAGCAATAATCTTGCGGCAATATCCGCCGAGACGGGAGGTACAGCCACATGAGCAGAAGAATAATGTATATGCCGGGAAGCGGTGTTGAACCAGGTCGAGACGGTTATAGAGATTTTGAACGTGGTAGACGTGACAGAATGCCGGAGTATCCGACAGCGCGTGCGCCGCGCCGCGAGCGCGAGGGCTGGGAAGTCAGACCGATAGGGTTTGAAAGATACCCTTATGCGCGGCGTTCGGGTATGGTGAGCATGACGGGGAGCGAACACTACAGCGGAGGCAACTATGAAAGCGGAAACGCTGACTATGCCGATGAGGATTCCCTCACTTGGGAAGAGGCTAAACGCTGGGCAAAGAAAATGCGCAATGCAGACGGCAGCACAGGCGCGCATTGGAGCATAGACCAAACTAATATTGCAATGCATAAGAAT
>CAYRPD010000137.1:0-3535 GCA_964426095.1 uncultured Oscillospiraceae bacterium
ATACGCCGACAACCTCGGTATTGATTCAAAGACGTGGTATAATATTCGTGAAAATATTCAAGCTGATAGCGGCGTTGACGCGGCTGTTGCTGTTAGTAAGTATTTTGCCGGAGATGACGAAGAGAAGCTTAATATGCTGAAAACAGCAAACAGCAAAACAGTTCCCAACAGCGACACAGGCAAAACAAGCTCAATAGTGCGCCGTTATGAAGCCGCTCTTAATTATGGGATATCCTTTGATGATTGGACGCGCCTTGAAGAAGCCGTTGCGGCACAGCCGAGCAATAACAAGCAGAACATTTATAATGCGGCGGCTCAAGCGTTGCCGGATTATCCCAGCTACAAGATATATGATTTGTACAAAAAGGATTCTTCCAACGAAAAGAAAGTAACAATGGTAGACGACTATTGGCAACAGCTCATTGAGAACGCGGGCAAGGCCGCGGCGGAAAAACCGTGAAAGTCGGATAACCCCAAAGAGAGCGCGCGGCGTTATGCCGTGCGCTCTTGAAATAGATTGATATTGCACACATTTGTACACTTTGGGGATTGATTTTTTGCATTATATCTCATATAATAGAATAACAAAAATATAGAAAGGAAGTGACTGCTGTGCATAAGCCGATTGACATTGCCAACTTTTTTGTGGAGCTGTCTTGCGCTAAAGAAGAGGGCTATATAACCAATCTCAAAGTGAACAAACTGTTGTACTTTGCCCAAGCGTGGAGCTATGTCAGAAATGGCTGCCCTTTGTTTGACGAGGATATAGAAGCATGGCAATACGGGCCCGTTGTGCCGAGCGTGTATAATGCTTTCAGAGGTTACGGACGCGACAACATTTCCGAAACGTGCGGGAAGCTTTCTTTTGATAACTTCTCAGAAGCGGAATTGCAGCTGTTGATAGATATACAAAGAGAGTACGGGAAGTATGAAGCGTCAACGCTCGTAGATATGACACATGAAAAGGGTTCGCCGTGGCAAAAGGTATATGACGGAAGCCACCGGGTTATAAGCCCCGACAGCATGAGAGCCTATTTCTCGCAAAAGCGCCCGTTAAGCACGTTTGATACACGGAGCATAGAGAGAAAGGAAGCGGTTGGCTACCGTGACCCGTTAGACGAGCTGTTAGTTCTTCCGGCTGAATATGATGAAGAATACTCCGTGTAAATGGGAAATATGGCTTGCAAAAGTAAAGTTTGAAGATGATTTGATGCAAGTGAAAAATCGCCCGGTGTTAGTTGTTGCGCCCGGAGTGCAGTATATATTATCTCTCAAGATAACATCACACGAGCCGAGAGCCGAATTTGCGGGCGAGTATGCAATTATCAAATGGCCGGAAGCGGGGCTGCGCAAGGAATCTACTATTCGTTGCGGGAAAAGGCTTAATCTTGTAGAGAGCGATTTTGTTCACAAGCTCGGTCGGCTACACCCGGCAGATATAATCAATGTGCAGAATATTCTGAACGAAAACCCATAAAAGGGAGAGGCGAAAACCTCTCCCTTTTGTGATTATATGTTTTTCTTTGCAAGCTCTTTCAAAGCCGCTCGTTTGAGCCGCCCGGCGTGTTTACCAAACAGCATTTCGCACTCCGTTATGGTTCGCGATGTATCCGAATCTCGCGCGCCTTTCGCTTGCGCTTTGATAGCGGCCTTATAATCGTTTGCGGCAAGCTCAAACAGCGCACAAGCGAGGCGCATTATGCCGTTGTCGTCAGCCTCGCGGTTATCAAGCGGGTCACCCTCTTCAAATTCGGGGCAGTAGAGGATTTTAATGCCCTCTCCGTTGTCTCGGTTTGTTGTGCGTCTGATTTTCCAACCGGGGATAGGCTCAAAGTCTCTCGCCCAAGCGCAACCGTCAACGGCTTTTTTGCATTGGTTACAGCAAAAATTTGTGGCTATGTTGGGGTGATATATTTCCTCGTATGTCATTGTGGTATGTTGTACCGTCCTTTCATGCCGGTGTACTCGTCCATGCTCACGCCGAGGGGCAGAGCGTTACAGAGCCGACAGCCGCTCTTTGCACGGCCAAGGCAAGGGCAATCCGCGCGGGATTTTTAGAGGCAAAGAAAGCCGTGCCTAATATGACGGTGAGCGAAATGCTTAAAAGCTACATAGATAAACGCCGTGTGGTTTTATCTCCGTCTACGATACGCGGCTATGAATATATCCGCAAGATGAGGTTTGCCGGTGTAATGGATGATGAAGCAGCGGCGGTTGACTGGCAAGCCGCGATAAACGAGGACGCGGCGAAATACGGCGCGAAAACCGTTAAAAATGCATGGGGGCTTGTGAGCGCTGCGCTTGCAGCTTCCGGCTTCGATGTTCCGCGTGTGACCTTGCCGCAAATAATAAAAAAGGAGCAGCCGTGGCTGGACTATGAGCAGATAGGGGAGTTTCTCGCCGCTGTTGAGGGCGAGGCTTGCGAAGTGGCCGCGCTTATGGCATTGCACAGCTTGAGAGCTTCTGAGTTGCTGGCGCTTACCGCAAAGGATATAGATCTAAAGGGCGGCAAAATAAAAGTGCGCGGTGCGGCGGTGCTGGACGAGAATAACCGCCTTGTCACAAAACAGCAGAATAAAAACGCGACTTCAAGGCGCGATGTGCCTATAATGATTCCGAGGTTGAGAGAGCTTTTGCCTTTGGCGATTGAAGAGGCCGGGGGCGAGGCTTTGATATCAACAAGCCCCAATACTCTGCGCAGTCAGATTAATGCAGTGTGTCGCCGGGCGGGGCTTCCGCTTGTCGGTGTGCATGGGTTACGCCGCTCTTTTGCTTCTTTGGCGTATCATTTGGAGTGGTCGGAGCTTGCAACAATGCACGTTGGCGGCTGGGCTGACTATCAGACTATGCGAGATATCTACACAAAGCTCGCGGAAAAAGATAAACAGGCTGAAATAAAAAAGATGAGTAATTTCTATAAAAAGACCGTTAGTAAATCCGTTAGTAAAAATGACGCTTAAAGCACATAACAATTGCGTTTAAATAGATATAATTGTTAAACAGAATGAACACGGGCAAAAGGCGAAAAGCATTGAAAACACAAGAAAATCCCGCAGTTTCAACAACTGCGGGATTTTGAAAATATGGTGCCGGTGGTGGGACTCGAACCCACACGGTGTCGCCACCGGCGGATTTTGAATCCGCTACGTCTACCATTCCATCACACCGGCGTGTAACAGAAAGTATATATCATTGCAGAGAAAATTTCAAGTGTTTTATCGCGATTTTCAAAAGAAGTTTTTCGCCCGGCGCAAAATGCGGGTAAATCCCCGCGCTTTGCGTCCGCTTTTTAACCGTTACTCTCGCCTGTTGCTTCCGTAACCTTGGGGATAAACCAAAGGTTCATGTCCGTTTCCACGCCGATGCCCGGCACGGTCTCCGTGAAGCTGTACTGCCACATATCCGCAGCATAGTAGAAGTTAGGGAAGCCGCTTTCGGGCAGGGAGAACCAAAACATATAATCCGTAAGGCGCGTAAGGTCATAGCCGTAGTAGCCGAGATTGCGGTTAAAGTATACGCACGGGGTGTAGCCCGC
>CAYRPD010000138.1:0-3533 GCA_964426095.1 uncultured Oscillospiraceae bacterium
GCCGCATACTGGCGCAAAAGCTCTTTTTGGGAAGAGGTGAGGTTCTTCGGCACGGCAACCGTGACCGTGACAAATTGGTCGCCGCGTCCCGAGCCGCGCAGGTACGGAATGCCCTTGCCGCGCAGGCGGAAGGTCGCACCGGGCTGAGTGCCCTCGGGTATGTTCATTTTCACCTTGCCGTCCAGCGTGAGCACTTCTATCTCCGCGCCGAGCGTTGCCTGGGCAAAGCTTATGGGCTGCTCCAAGAGGACGGAGTTCCCGTCACGCTCAAGGCGCGCGTGCGGACGCACGATAACGCTCACGAGCAAATCGCCCGCAGGGCCGCCGTTTACACCGGCGTTGCCCTTGCCACGCTGGGAAATGGCCTGCCCGTCGTCTATACCGGCGGGGACGGTTACGTTCACCTTATGCTGGCGGCGTATTGCGCCCATGCCCTTGCAGGTTTTGCACGGCTGATGAATGATCTTGCCCGTGCCGCGGCACTTGGAGCAAGCGGCCGTGGACTGCACCATGCCGAACGGCGTGCGCTGGGTAGTGCGCACAGAGCCTGTGCCCTTACAGTCGGGGCAAACCTCCGGCGTTGTGCCGGGCTGGCAACCCGAGCCGGAGCAGTCGGGGCAGGATTCAACGCGCGCAACCGTGACTTCCTTTTCACAGCCGAACGCCGCTTCCTCAAAGCTTATGCTGACGCTCGCGCGCACATTGTCGCCCTTGCGGGGGGCGTTGGGGTTGGCGCGCTGGCCGCCGCCGAAGCCGAAAATATCGCCGAAGCTGCCGAAGATATCGCCCAAATCGCCGAAGTCCCCAAAGCCGCCGAAGCCGCCCGCACCGTAACCGGCGTTGGGGTCAAAGGCCGCGTGGCCGAACTGGTCGTACTTTTTGCGCTTATCCTCATCGGAGAGAATCTCATACGCTTCGTTTACTTCTTTAAACTTTTCCTCGCAGGCCTTGTCGCCGGGGTGCAAATCCGGGTGGCTTTCCTTTGCGGCCTTGCGATACGCCTTTTTTATCTCATCCGCGCTCGCGTCCTTTGCTACGCCGAGCACCTCATAATAATCTCGTTTTTCTGCCATATTCACTCCGTTCTCGCGCAGTCACGCGCGCAAATGCGCGCTGATAATACGCGCCATTGAGGCGGGGAAAGCTCCTCGCCTCAATGTATGGAAACTAAAATCGGGTTGCGGTGGGGATTACTTGTTGTTATCGTCATCGACAACGGTGTAATCCGCATCGTAGTAGTCTTGGCTCGACTGTGCGCCGCCCTGTGCACCCGCCTGGCTGGGGTCAAAGCCCGCGCCCTGTGCGCCGCCTGCGGCCTGATACATCTTCTCGGAAACCTTGTAGAACGCCTGGGTCAGCTCCTCGGTCGCGGCCTTTATGGCAGCGGTGTCGGTGCCGGTGAGGGCGGATTTGAGGGAAGCGAGCTTTGCTTCAACCTCGCTCTTGTCGGCAGCGTCCAGCTTGTCGCCCATTTCGGAAAGGGTCTTTTCCGTCTGGTAAACCATCTGGTCGCCCTGGTTGCGCACGTCAACCTCTTCCTTGCGCTTGGCATCCTCTGCCGCGTACATCTCGGCTTCCTTAACGGCCTTGTCGATGTCTTCCTTAGACATATTGGAGGAAGCGGTGATGGTGATGTGCTGCTCCTTGCCCGTGCCGAGATCCTTGGCAGAGACGTTGACAATACCGTTTGCGTCTATATCGAAAGTAACCTCAATCTGAGGCACGCCGCGGCGAGCCGGGGCAATGCCGTCAAGGTGGAAGCGGCCGAGGCTCTTATTGTAAGCGGCCATTTCGCGCTCACCCTGGAGAACGTTGACTTCAACGGAAGTCTGATTATCAGCCGCAGTGGAGAACACCTGGCTCTTTCTCGTGGGGATAGAGGTGTTGCGCTCGATGAGCTTGGTGCATACGCCGCCGAGGGTTTCAATACCGAGGGAAAGCGGGGTAACGTCAACGAGGACTATGCCCTCAACATCGCCGCTGAGAACGCCGCCCTGGATAGCAGCGCCGATTGCAACGCATTCATCGGGGTTGATGCCCTTAAAGCCCTCTTTGCCGACAAGGGTCTTAACCATTTCCTGCACGGCGGGGATACGGCTTGAGCCGCCGACAAGCAGAACCTTGGTGATTTCACTGGGCTGGAGGCCGGAGTCGGACAGCGCCTGCTTGACAGGGCCGCTGGTCTTTTCAACAAGGTGGTGGGTAAGCTCGTTGAACTTGGCGCGGGAGAGAGTTACATCAAGGTGCTTCGGACCTGTTGCGTCAGCCGTGATGTAAGGGAGATTAATGTTGGAAGTAGTCACGCCGGAAAGCTCAACCTTGGCCTTTTCGGCGGCCTCGCGCAGACGCTGCATGGCAACCTTATCGCCGCTGAGGTCAACGCCGTCACTCTTTTTGAACTCTTCAACGAGGTACTTGGTGATGCATTCATCGAAGTCATCGCCGCCGAGGCGGTTATTACCGGCGGTTGCGAGAACATCAATAACGCCGTCGCCGATTTCGAGAATGGAAACGTCGAACGTGCCGCCGCCGAGGTCGTAAACCATGATTTTCTGATCGGCCTGTTCCTTATCAAGGCCGTAAGCGAGAGCGGCCGCAGTCGGCTCATTTATGATACGCTTGACTTCAAGTCCGGCTATCTTGCCCGCGTCCTTGGTGGCCTGGCGCTGAGCGTCGTTGAAGTATGCGGGAACGGTGATAACGGCTTCGGTAACGGTCTGGCCGAGGTAGGCTTCCGCATCGCTCTTGAGCTTTTGAAGAACCATTGCGGAAATCTCCTGCGGGGTGTATGCCTTGGAATCTATGTTGACCTTGTAGTTAGAGCCCATTTCGCGCTTGATAGAGGAAATGGTGCGGTCGGGGTTGGTGATGGCCTGGCGCTTTGCAACCTGGCCAACCATACGCTCGCCGGTCTTGGAAAATGCCACCACAGACGGGGTGGTGCGGTTGCCCTCTGCATTGGCGATGACGACGGCCTCGCCGCCTTCCATGACGGCCACGCAGGAATTGGTTGTACCAAGGTCGATACCGATAACTTTAGACATAATACTTGCCTCCTGAAGATTTATCTTTATAATTTTATTTTCTTATTTCGATCTGATTTCCGGTTTTCCGTGCCGCTCAGTTGGCCACCTTCACCATGGCGAAGCGCAGCACCTTTTCGCCCAGCATAAAGCCCTTCTGGAACACCTCGGCCACGGTATTCTCGCCCAGCGCTTCATCCTCCACGTGCATCACGGCGTTGTGCCTCTCCGGGTCGAAGGGTGCGCCCAGCGCCTCGATCTCCGTGACACCCAGCTTGGTGAGAATCTCCACAAACTGCCGCAGGATCAGCTCCAGTCCCTGGCGGTGCACATCCGCCTCGTCATACTGGGCGATGCCCCGCTCCAGATTGTCGTACACCGCCAGCAGAGGCTTGATGGTGTCGGCCTTTGCGTCGCCGTAGATGCTCTCCTTCTCCTTGGCGGTGCGCTTGCGGTAGTTGTCGTACTCCGCCGCCAGACGCAGATACTTGTCGTTGACATCGGCCACCA
>CAYRPD010000139.1:0-1748 GCA_964426095.1 uncultured Oscillospiraceae bacterium
AATAATTCTCGTTCGGTGCGCCCTCGGCCTTTTCCTGCTCCATGGCGAGCTTGACAATGCGGCTCGTGCCGAGACGCTCCGCGCCGAGATTGATAAAGTCCTCGGCATCGGCAAGGCTGGATATGCCGCCGGCGGCCTTGACCTTCACGCTTGCCGGGCAATTGGCGCGCATGAGCTTGACATCCTCGCGCGTTGCGCCGCCCTTGGAAAAGCCGGTGGAGGTCTTGATATAATCCGCGCCGCAAGCGGAGACGATTTCGCACATTTTAACCTTTTCTTCCTCGGTCAAAAGGCAGCATTCGATTATAACCTTGAGAATGTGGCCGCGCGTAGCCTCGCGAACGGCGGCAATGTCCTTTTTAACTGCGTCCCAGCAGCCGTCCTTAACCATGGAGAGGTTAATAACCATGTCGATTTCGTCCGCGTCGTTATTCACAGCGTCCTCGGCCTCGTAAGCCTTGGCGGCAGAGGTCATATACCCGTTGGGGAAGCCGATAACCGTGCAGATGGCGAGCTTATCGCCGACATAGCGCTTTGCCCCCGCGACATGGCAGGGCGGAATACAAACGCTGGCGCAGTTATATTTTATCGCCTGGTCGCACAGGGCGCGAATCTCGCTGCTCGTGCAATCCACACGCAAGAGAGTATGGTCACAGGTTTTCAAGATGTCCTTTATATCCATTTTGTTTTCTCCTTATAAAAATATTGTCGCGCTTATTATATCCTTTTCGCCTGTCATATTCAAGTAGGGATTGTGAATAGATTCTAGCATGATAATCTTACACGAAAAGGACGGCACTGCATGGACATGATATCCCCCACCAACTACACCCGCCTTTGCGGCGCAATGGCCGCGCGCCCGGTTTACTCGCACTCGGGGCGAGGGCAGGATTTTTACACGTTTCCGCTGGAAGTCGTGCGCCTTTCGGGCAACAGCGACATTATAAACATCATCGTCCGCCCCGAGCTTCTTTCCGCCGTGGAAGCGGAGGAGCGCGCGCACATCTGCGTAGAGGGCGAGCTACGCACGTTCAATAACCGCCGGGGCGAGGGCGCAAAGCTTGTGATAACAGTGTTCGCGCGGCAAATATACTTCACGGACGAAGAGGACACAAACGAGGTTATCCTCGCAGGGACGCTGTGCAAAGCCCCGAACCTGAGAAACACGCCCTTGGGGCGGGATATCTGCGACCTGATGCTGGCCGTAAACCGGCATTACGGGCGCTCGGACTATCTGCCGTGCATATGCTGGGGGATAACCGCGCGCGAGTGCGCCGAGTGGGGCGTGGGGACACAGCTGCGCCTTGCCGGGCGCATACAAAGCCGCAAGTACATAAAGCTGACGGAAGAGGGCGCTGTGGAAAAAACGGCCTATGAGGTGTCCGTGACCGAGATAGAGGAATACACGCTCGCGCAAGCCGACACAGCAGAGAGCACATTATAGCGCACAATATAATATAGTATAAGCCCCGGTGCATCCGCTTTGAACTGCACCGGGGTAAGTATTATTTTGAAAGCACCTTACCCAAGCAGGTGAGCGCGCCGCGCTTCGTTTTCGGCACGGTGATATTCGCGTCAGCACGTGCGGGGTTTGAAACGAGAAGATGAACCGCGCCCGAATAATCCTCGCACCATTTGCGGCAGACTACCCTGCCCTCGTACATGAATACGCCGACGCCCATTTCCTCGGGCGCGGCATCGGCGCAGACAAACACGCGCTCACCCACGCGGATATCCGGCTCCATGCA
>CAYRPD010000139.1:1848-3521 GCA_964426095.1 uncultured Oscillospiraceae bacterium
GCTGTTTCCTGCAAAATGTAAACATTCCGTCAAGTTTTGAAAAGCGGCCTTGGAAACGGCGGAAAATATGTTAAGATAAGATACTGAATTTTCAGGGTGAAAGGTGACGAAAGATGCTTTATAATGTGTTTCTCGCGATTGCGGCGGTGGGCGCTGTTTTATATGTGTGCGTTATAGGCGCGCCGCTTTGGGCGGGAATTTTGATGTTTATCACGATTTTGGCGGCGCTGGTGGTTTTGTTTGTGGCCGTTATTGGGCTGTTGGCGCTGAAAGTAGACAAACCCAAGCCTATAGAAAAGCAAAACAAGGTGTGCCGCTGGGCAATCGAAGTCGCAACGGGCTTGATGATTGACTTTTTCGATGTGCGCGTACACGTAACGGGCAAGGAAAAGCTTCCGGAGGGGCGGTTTGTGTTCATCAGCAACCACCGCTCGGCCTTTGACCCGCTTATAGTTTTCAATAAGCTTGCCTGCTGCGACCTTGGGTTTATCTCAAAGCCATCCAACATGAAGCTGCCGGTTGTGGGGCGCGTGGCGCACGGGGCGGGCTGCCTCGGCATCGACCGCGACAACGACCGCAACGCCCTGAAAACCATCATCACAGCGGCAAACTACCTCAAAAATGACGTTTGCTCCATCGGCATTTACCCTGAGGGGACGCGCAGCCACTCGGATAAGCTCTTGGAGTTTCACGCAGGAAGCTTCAAAATCGCGCAAAAGGCAAATGTGCCTATCGTGGTGACTTCAATACGCGGGAGCGAAAAAATCACAAAGGGCTTTCTGCGCACGAAGAATGTTTATATCGACATACTGGAGACTATCCCCGCAGACGAGGTCAAGGCCGAAAACACGCACGATTTGGCCGAGCATTGCCGCAGTCTCATAAAGCAGCATTTGACCGAAGCGGGCGAATGAAAAAGGAGTTGGCAAGATGAAAAACGTGGCTCTTATCACCGGCTCTTCGCGCGGCATAGGCGCGGCAACCGCCGCTCTGCTCGCGAAAAACGGGTACAGCGTTTGCATCAACTATATAGAACGCGAGGACAAGGCGCGCGAGCTTGAAAGCGCGCTAAGCTCGGCGGGCTTCGAGGCCATGAGCTACCGTGCGGATGTTTCCGACCGGGAGGCCGTGGACGCGATGGTGCACGAAATCGAGGCGCGCATGGGCAAGGTGACGCTGCTTGTGAACAATGCGGGCGTGGCGCGCCAGCAACAGTTTCAGGACATCACGAGCGAATATTGGCAGCGCATTTTCGCGGTGAACCTCGGCGGGTGCTTTAACGCCACGCAAGCCGTGCTGGGCAATATGCTGCACGAGCACGCCGGGTGCATCATCAACGTAAGCTCCATTTGGGGCAGCCACGGCGCATCGTGCGAATCGGCGTATTCCGCGACAAAGCACGCCATTATCGGCCTTACGCGCTCCCTCGCGGCGGAGCTTGCGCCCACGGGGATTCGCGTGAACGCAGTCGCCCCCGGCGTTATCGACACGGACATGGTAAAGGTGCTGGGCGAAGAAACCCTAACCTCGCTCGCCGAGGATGTAATCCCCCTCGGCCGCTTGGGGCGCGCCGAGGAGATAGCAGAGAGCATACTGTACCTTGCGCGCGCCGAATACGTCACGGGTCAGGTGCTCGGCGTGGACGGCGGGTTTATAATCTAATCCGTTCGAGA
>CAYRPD010000140.1:0-3518 GCA_964426095.1 uncultured Oscillospiraceae bacterium
TCGCCGCCGCGGGAAATGGCAAGCTCAATGCCGATATCGGCAAATTGCAGCGCCTCGCCCAAGGTCTCCCCGTCCACGCCGAAGCCGATGCTGACGGAAGCGTTTATCCCGTTCGGGCTTTCCACCTGGTGCATTTCCTCGGTTATTTTGAACTTATCAAGCTTCATATGCTCGATATCCTGCTTTTCAAATAGGACGAGGTATCTGTCCCTATCGTAGCGGCGCAAAATCCCGCCGTACTCATCGCACCATTGTCTCAGCCTATCCTCTACCGCATCGCGTATGTCGTTCTTGGCGCGGTCGGGCTGGTTTTTGCAAAGCTCGTCAAGGTTATCTATAACCACAACGCCCGCCACGGGACGGGTATTTTCGTATTTTACGCGGATATTGTCATATTCGGTCACGTCCACCCAATATGTTATACCCATGAGGGAAGAGGTGTTCTCGGACTCGGAGTGGATTATCTTCCCGTGCAGGCAGAATTTCTTCTCGCCTATCTCCAAAAGCTCCGGGTACTGCGTTTTCCCTTCCAAAAGCCACTTGCCCGTAAACTGCGGCACCATGTCCGCAATGCGCGCATCCAGCCTCGTGCCGGTCGCACCGCACATGGCAAAGAAATGCTCATTGCCCCAAATAATGCGCGAATCGGACACGCGGAACACCGCGATAGGCAGGGGGAAATTCATCAGGGTATTGTTCTTGGCGTTTTCCGTGTCATACGTGACGGATTCGATATACTCCGCAAGCTGCTTTTCCCTTCTCTTGCGCGAGAAAAGCCCGTACACCAAAAGCAGCAGTATAACCCCCGCTTCGGCCGCCGCCAGCTCGTACATCTTGAAAAACAGCGCCGCCGCCGCGAACAGCACAAGGAAAACTAAATATAACCTTGCTCCCGGCTCGGCCAGCCGTTTAAGATTTTTGTTCACTCCTGCACCTCCACCGTCACATCGGACGGATGCAATACAATCTATTTTTGGGTATTCCTATAGCAATATAACATTATATCAAATATGCCTCGTGTTTACAACAAATAATTTCTATAATTTTAATATGGATGTGAGGGGATTTATATGAAAGCTGTGATAATGGCCGGGGGCGAGGGAACGCGGCTGCGCGGCGTGACGGGCAGGGGCGCAAAGCCGATGGTGCCGCTTTTGGGGCGGCCTATCATGGAGCACATCATACTCCTTTTGAAAAAGCACGACTTTTGCGATATCTGCGCGGCGCTCAAATACCGCGCGGAGGATATAAAAGCCTACTTCGGCACGGGGGACGCGCTCGGCGTGAAGCTTCAATACCGCACAGAGAATGAACCCCTCGGCACGGCGGGCGCGGTGAAAAACTGCGCGGATTTTTACGGGAATGACGATTTTCTCGTGATAAGCGGGGATGCCGCCTGTGATTTCGACCTCGCCGCGCTTATGCGCGCCCACCGCGAGAAAGGAAGCCTCGTCACGCTCGCCGTGGCCGAAGCCCCCGCGCCGCTCGGCTACGGCCTTGTCATCGCGGACAGCACCGGGTACGTGCGCGCATTCACGGAAAAGCCCGCCTGGCCGCAGGTTGTGACAAACCTCGTCAACACCGGGATATATGTCCTCTCCCCGCGCGCACTCGATTACGTGCCCAGCGGCGCGCCCTTTGACTTTGGCCGTGACCTTTTTCCCCTGCTTCTAGCCCGCTCCGAGCGCATTTTCGCGCTCACGCTCCCCGGGTACTGGCGCGATATCGGCACGCCGGAGAGCTACTACCGCGCGTCCCTCGACGCGCTCACAGGAAAGCTCACGCTTTCCCCCGCAAGCGCATTTATCCCAACCCCCGCACCCGCCGCCGTACCGGTGCATGACTGCGGCGGCGAAGAGGGCGCGCATTTAATCTGCCCCTGCCGTGACCGCGCCGCCGTGATGCGCGCGCTCTCCTCGGCCTCGCTCGACCTCGGCGCAAGCTTTGAAAACGGACTGACGCTGGCAAGGGACAGCTACCGCGTACATATCTCGCCCGTGGAATCTGCAAGCGCCGTGCGCGTCTCGGTTTTCTCGCCCGATTTAACCTTTGCCCGCGCGCTCACGCGCTCGCTCGCCGCGCTCATCGGTGCACTGGGGCTGTGATGCGCTTGATTATTTAGCGCCCTTGTGCTATTATGCCAACGACAAACGATACCAAAGGCCGTGAAATACATGAACAACAATTCTAAGCATTATAAAGAGAAAGAAAAATCCGGCGCGGGCAAAATCGCGCTGATTGTGCTGGCGGTGCTCGCCGTTTTGATTATAGGCGCGCTCATCGCCTACTTTTCGTGGGAGCAAGCGCCCGCAATCGCCGGCGAAAAGGGCGACATCGCCCCCGACACTGCCCTTACCGACACCGTAACCCCCACGCCGACACCGACACCCACGCCCACCCCCGTGCTCGACAGCGGCGTAGCCCCGGAGAACGCCCGTGCAGACGGGATATACACCGTGCTTTTAGCGGGCGTGGATATGTACACCGACCATACCGACACGATTTTGGTAGGCCGCGTTGACACCAAGGCGCACAAAATGGACTTTGTCAGCATCCCGCGCGACACGCTTTTGAACATGGACGGGGATATGCGCAAGATAAACGCCGTTTATTATCAGGCCACCCAGCTTGAAAAGGACGGTATGCAAGCGCTCAAGGCGCGCGTTGAGGAGCTTATCGGCTTCGAGCTTGACTGCTACGCGCTTATTGACCTTGATGCCTTTGTCGAAATCATAGACGCTGTGGGCGGCATAGACTATTACTTTGACGAGCCGCTTTTCTATGACGATATATGGCAGGATATGTACATAGATTACCCCGCCGGGTGGGCACATTTGAGCGGGCTTGAGGCCATGGCGCTTGTGCGCTACCGCTCCGGCTATGCAAGCGCGGACTTGGGGCGCATTGAGGTGCAGCACAAGTTTATAAAAGCCTGCTTTGAGCAGTTTATCTCCCTCGGCAACATCCCCAATGTCGGCAAGGTGCTGGATATTCTCTCTTCCTCGCTCGATACCGATTTGTCCGCCAAGAATATCGCCTATTTCATGCGCCAGGCGCTCATGTGCAAAACAGAGGATATCACCCTCAACACCATGCCCGCCGCCGCGAAGAACATCGGCGGCTACAGCTACGCAGTTATTGTGCTTTATAATTGGCTTGAAATGATAAACGATTATCTCAACCCCTACACGCAGGAGATAACCGCCGCAGACCTCAACGTAATGTATAACGACATTTACGGCTACGGCTGTACGCGCGAGGTGCAGGGCGGCTGGTACTATATCGGCGCGGCCGAGGCCGACATGGCCGCCGCAGCCGCAATGTACGGCTGGTAAACTAAATAATATATTCAAATCATTTTCCGTGCGAACGTTGGATTTATTCCTGCGTTCGCACGGATTTTAGTTTTATTGCACGTTTTTCTCGCGTTATTTCGCTGTTATTCTTCTTTCCTCGCGCTTTTTCGTGCGCTTGCATTATTTTTCGTGCGTTTTCTCTTTTATTCGTGTGCTTTCGAC
>CAYRPD010000141.1:0-3476 GCA_964426095.1 uncultured Oscillospiraceae bacterium
GCGTCATCCTCATCATGGGCGTCGTCGGCCTTGTGATTACTTATGTTTATAACCTCTGGATCGCCAAGGTGCTGTTCCCGGAGTATGCGCAGGAGCAGTTTTTGGCCATGTACGGCATGCTCACCGGCACGGCCAGCACCGGCATTATCCTCCTCCGCGAGATAGACGGCGACTTCAAAACCCCGGTTTCGGATAACCTTGTCTATCAAAACTTCCCCGCAATAGTCTTCGGCTTCCCCCTCATGCTCCTCGCCACCCTCGCCCCGGTCAAACCCATCCTGACCTTCGCGATTCTCGTGGCCTTCTTCCTCGTGATGAACGTGATATTGTTCAGGAAGCAGATTTTCAAGAAAAAGAGCAAGTAATATAAAATAATATAGAAATAACCTGTCGAATCGACAGGTTATTTCTCGACCCGTCAAAATAGTGCCACAAACCCCCGTTTCTGGTATGATGAAAGAAACGGGGGCGTAATTATGGAACAATGGAAAAAGGACGGGCGGAAATATGAAGCGCACACGGCCTGTGACAGCAAAGGATTCGTGTTAGATGTAGAAGTGACGGCAGGGAATGTGCACGACAGCGTGGCATGGGACAAGCTATATGACAGCGTAACAGGCAAGTATGAAGTTGAGTTCGTAACAATGGACGCCGGATACAAGACCCCGTGGATAGCGAAGAAAACCCTTGACGACGGGAAAATCCCCATATTGCCCTACACTTGGTATAAAGGTAAAAAAGACAAATCAATATCCCGTCTCGCGGTCTATTACAGTGCCGTCCAAGGCGTTGAGGGTTAAGTGTATGTCGTAGTATTCACCGCTGTATACCACATCCTTATACCCCTCGTCCTCAAGCTCGTAGCTTATCTTTCCCCAAAAGTCCCACACGGGCACGATAAGCCCCTGCGTGAAGTTTTCCTTATCGCGTATGCGCATTAGGTTTAATGTTACCTTGTCTATATCAATGTTGTCTATCACGTTGAAGCCGTTTTTCTCATTGATTAAGGCCACATCGCTGTTTTTCACCATAATCATCTTGCCGAAGATATCGCCGATGTCCGCAAACTTCATAAGGCGGCTGTCGGTGGTTTTGATTTCGGGCTCAGAGTAGGGGTTCTGCCATGAGAAATAAACTATCCCGTCTTTACCGGCGTAAACCGTAATGCGCTCATAGCCCCAGGTTGCCTCGCCGGATTCGTTGTCCGCCACGGCTGTGCCGTCAGGGGCGGGGAACGCGAAGCTCTCGCCCTCGGGGGTCAGCTCAAAGCCGTTGCAATAGGCGATGGGAAAGCCGTTCACCGTGCGCACGTATTCAAGCTTATAGCCCGCTTCTTCTGCGCTTTCACTCTCATAGAATATGCCGGTGGTTATTTGACTGCAAACAAAGCTCCCGTTGCCGATTTCGCGCAGGAGAGCATCGCCTAAGGTCACGGCCTCGCTTGCTGTAAAGCCGGGGTCGGCTTCGTTTTCCTGAAACGAGCAGTTATTAATATCCCCGTACCCGTCAAGATAGAAATATGCCCCCGTTTTGCCGTCTGCATCGTTGAAAAGCTTCACGTGCATAAGCTTTCCGTCCGCTTCGCAATAGCCGCCTATGCTTTCATCGTTCCAATTGTCAAGGGCGGTGAAAACCGTGGGCGCGGCGGTGCGCTCGCCCTCATCGGGCGCGGTGTCTACAAGCTCCTTGTAGTGCTCAATCAGCCTCGGCACATCCTCTATGCTCCCGTCGTGCTCATATGGGATTTCGCCGCGCGCTATAGCCTCGTAGTGTTCAAGCTGTGTCTGCGCTTCCTGCTTCGTTATGCCCTTTTCCTGATAAAGCGTGCTGCCTTTTGTGAGTACAGCGAGCATTTTATCTGCGTCCGCTTGGGTAAAGCTCTTTCGCTCCACCGTGGCCGTGGGAACGGACCTGATGTTCTCCGGGAGCGCGATTTCGGCATCCGCCTTTACAACCACGTACCCCTCCACGCCGCTCCATTCGCCGCTGAAGCTCTCCGGCAGCTCCAAATCCGAAAGCAGGGCGGAGCTTTGGCCGCTTTGCGCCGTCTCCAGCAGGGCTTCCTGCCCCTTGGTGAGCGCTTCGGGCGCGGCTTCGGGCTTTTGACAGGCGCAGAGCAGCAAAAGCGCCGAAAGCGCGGGGATTAATAAGCATTTCTTTTTCATCTGTTTTTTTACCTCGATTCTTCAGTGTGACATCATTATCGCGCACAGTGAGCGAAATGTCGTTACCGAAGCATTACCGTTTTATTATTTTCGCCCTTGTCCCGCGCCCCTCTTCGCTTTCTATTTCAAGCCTTGCCCCGTGCGAGCGCGCAATTTCATCCGCCAGCGCAAGCCCCAGTCCTACTCCGCCGAGCCTTTTACTGCGGGATTTATCCGCCGTGAAAAACGGCTCTTTTATGTGCTCAAGCGCGGCGGGGGATATGCCTTTCCCGCTGTCCGTAACCTCAATTGCGCTTTCGCTTATCGTTACGCGCACTTCTTGCCCCGGCTCTGAGGCCTTGCCCGCGTTATCCACCAAGTTCACAACCGCCGATTGCAGTAGGTCAATGTCCCCGCAAAGCGTCTCCGCCGTGCAATCAACAGTAAGCCCTATCCCTCTTTCGCGAAGCGGGCTTTCCGTGCTCTCCCGCACTCTTTCCGCAAGCATCGCAGCCGGAAACTCGTGAAGCTCAATTTCGCGGTCAATTGTCAAAAGCTTCAGCATTTTTTGCACAAGCCTTTCAAGCCACCTGCCCTGCGCTTCGATTCCCTGTAAGGCCGCCAGTTGTTCGCTTTCCGTCATGTATGTATTTTGCAGAGTGTCGGCGCTTAAAAGTATCGCGGTCAGCGGCGTTTTGAATTCGTGCGTCACCGCGCCGATAAAAAGCTTTTGCCGCTCGGCAGTCTCGGTGAGCGCGCTTATATGGCGCTGTACGCACTCGGCCATGTGGTTGAAGCTTTCCGCAAGCGCGCCGATTTCGTCCGGCGCGGCGATTTGCGCACGCTCGGCGTAGTTTCCGGCGGCTATGCTGCCCGCCGTGGCCTGAAGCTTCAAAAGCGGGGTCATCGACCGGCGCACAAGCAGTATTATCAGCCCCACCCCCACGGCGGAGAAAGCCAGCCCTACGAGCGCGAAAACGCCCGTCATCGCGCGTATGCTTTCATGTATGGGGCTTATGTCCTCTGCAAAATACACTCGGCATTCTTTATCCGGGAAGTTTGCAATATGCGTTTTGCTTGCCGTGATGTAGTATTCCTTGCCGTTTATTATGCCGATGTATTCCGCCCGCTGCCCGTTATCGCCCGGCGTTGCGTACTCATCCGGCGCAAAGGGGAGCCGGGAGAAAACCGTTTCCCTGTTCACGATAAGCGCCGCCCGGCTCTCGCCGACTTTGGCAAAGCAGTATTGCATAAGCGCGCGCTGTACGCTCTCGCTATCGCTTTTCAAAGCGTGCAAATCCGCTTCCTTTGTAAAGGCGGAAACCACCTCTT
>CAYRPD010000142.1:0-3468 GCA_964426095.1 uncultured Oscillospiraceae bacterium
CGCTTTATGGAAAAGCTCAACGAAACCGCGCCCGATTATCTTCAGCGCGGTGTGGATGTGCGCAAGTATATCTACGATATGCCGCGCGTTATGGCGGCGGCGGATGTAATCATGTGCCGCGCGGGTGCGTCCACCCTCTCGGAGCTTGCGTACATGGGCAAGCCCGTTATAATCGTACCCTCGCCGAATGTAACCAATAATCATCAGGAAAAAAATGCGCGCTTGCTTGAAAAAGCGGGCGGGGCGAAGGTGCTTTTAGAGGGCGAATTTGACGCTGCCTCTCTCTTGGCGCAGCTTAATGAGCTTTTGGGTAACGAAGCCGAGCTTGCCGCAATGAGCGCGGCTATGCGCTCGCTCGCCGTGCCCGATGCAACGGACAAAATAGTAGATATAATCTTGGAGCTTGTAAAAAAATAAGATAACCAAAGTCTCCCCGTGAGCATAGTATAAGTGTGATTTGTCGCAGAGTGTGGATTGATAAGCACGGGGAGGTTCGGTATGGATATATGGCATATTCGCGGCGGAAAACAGCTTTTGGGCGCGTGCTTTGTGCAGGGGTCGAAAAACGCAACACTGCCTATCATAGCGGCATCTATAATAAGCCCGGCGCGCTCGGAGCTTTTCAATGTCCCCCAACTGCGGGATGTTGACGCGGCGCTTAGGATACTGCGCCATCTCGGCTGTACTGCTGAGCAGCGCCGCAACGAGGTGTTTATAGACTCTACATATCTTTCAAGCTCTGCCATTCCGCATGAACTCATGGAAGAAATGCGTTCATCTGTTATCTTTATGGGCGCGCTCATTGCCCGCTGCGGCGAGGCGCGTTTATCCCTGCCCGGCGGGTGTCAGCTCGGTAAGCGCCCGATAGATTTGCACTTGAGCGCACTTCGCGCCATGGGCGCGGAGATTGAAGAAGAGGGAAGCGAGATAGTGTGCCGTGCGCATAACCTTGTCGGCGCGGAGATTACCTTGCCCTTTCCCAGTGTCGGCGCTACGGAGAACATTATGCTTGCCGCGTGCTCGGCAAAGGGTAAGACAGTCATCCACGGCGCGGCGAGAGAGCCGGAAATCGTTGCCTTGCAGGATTATCTTCGCTCCATGGGCGCTGAAATCACGGGTGCGGGAACGGACTGCGTCGAAATAACGGCCTTTCGCGCGGCAAAGCGCGCCGTGTGCCGCATTATCCCGGACAGGATAGTGGCCTCTACAATCGCTTGCGCCGTTGCCGCCGTTGGTGGAAATGTTGAAATGCGCGGCGTATCACCCGAACATTTTTCTACTGTTCTCTACTTCCTAAATCAAGCAGGCTGTGATATAATAAGCAATAATCGCGCCGTGCGCATTCGCTCCACGGGCAAGTTGATATCTCCCGGCGAAATCGCGACAGAGCCGTACCCCGGCTTTCCAACGGATGCGCAGCCCGTTTTAATGGCGGCGCTTCTCAAGGCCGAGGGCTGCACGGTGATTACCGAAAACATTTTTGAAAACCGCTACAGGCAAGTGCCGGAGCTTCGCCGCTTGGGCGCGGACATTGTCACGGAAGAGCGGCGCGCGGAGATATGGGGTGTGGAGTGCTTAAACGGTACAGCGCTCAACGCCACGGATTTGCGCGGCGGAGCGGCCATGATAGTGGCAGGGCTTGCCGCACAGGGTGAGACCGTTATATTTGATGACGGGCATATTACGCGCGGATATGAGCATTTTGATGTTCGCTTGCGCTCTCTCGGCGCGGATATTTATCTTGAGTATTAATTTCTATTCTTAGGGCGTTCATGCGCGAAAGCAAGCGCGTGTTCGCCCCGAAAGGACAGCACAGTATGGCGTATACACATTCAAATCAGCCGCCTGCCGACAAGCATTCGGAATACATGAAGCCGCGTCGCCACAGCTCATTCAGTGCGCCGCTTATGTTCGTGATTGTCGAGGTTGCCCTAATATTCGTGATGAGCGTATTTTTCCGCGTGAACGACATTGAGGTCAACGGCAACACCCACTATACCGACAGCGAGATAATCCGCGCCATAGACATTGAAGAGGGCGATAACCTTTTCTTCTTTGACCGTTTTGCTGCGCTCAGCCGTGTTTTCGCAAAGCTTCCGTATATCGAGGAAGTCACGGTTGAAAGAAAGCTGCCGGACAAGGTTATTATCGAGGTCACGGAAAGCACCGCCCTTGCGTATCTCTCTCTCGGCGGCGAGAATTGGACGATTGACCATAACTGCAAGGTGCTCGGTAAAGCGGCGGAAGAGGAGCTTTCAAACCTTATCGCCGTGCGTGGTATTAAGCCCGGTACGCTTTTAATCGGCGAAACCATGCAAACCGAAAGCGGCGAAACCGACACGGTTGAGTACTTGGCCGAGGTTTTGTACCAAATTGAACAACGCGGCTTTGCTTCAAGCGTGAGCCAAATTGACTTTGAAGATTTATCTGCCGTTACTTTCTACTACGGCGGGCGCTTGACCGTGAAAATAGGCGCAAACACCAACACAGAGTATAAATTTGGAATGTTTGCCGCCGTTTTGGACAAGCTTAGTCTTGAAGATGTCGGCTATCTTGACTTATCAGACGGCGCAACCGCGCACTTTATGTCAGAATAACACGCGTAATTACAATTTGATAACAAAAAATTTCTGAAAAACAAAAAAATCTATTGACCTAGAGCGGAAAATGTAATATTATATAGAGCACGGTATCAAATAAAAAGATCTCACATTTTTGTGATAAGATAAAAACAGGAGGCAGAAGTATGGATTTCAAAGCCGAAACAGGGCCTGAAAATGTAGTCACTATAAAGGTGGTCGGCGTCGGCGGCGCGGGCAATAATGTCGTTAACAGAATGGTTAAGGCCGGGACGCAGGGCGTTGAGTTTATCGCCGTTAACACCGATAAGCAGGCTCTCGCAGTCTCCAATGCCAATCAGAAAATACAGATAGGCGAGAAGATGACCCGCGGACAGGGCGCAGGCTCCGATCCCGAAGTGGGTAAGCGCTCCGCCGAGGAAAGCCGCAACAACATTGCCAAGGCAATCGAGGATGCGGACATGGTGTTTATCACCGCCGGTATGGGCGGCGGTACGGGCACGGGCGCAGCTCCCGTTGTGGCCGAAATAGCGCGCGAAGCCGGTATACTCACTGTCGGCGTTGTCACCAAGCCCTTTAAGTTTGAGGGTAAGCGCCGCATGGATCAGGCCAACATGGGCATTAAAGAGCTCCTCGGCCGTGTCGATTCTCTTTTGATTATCCCGAATGACCGCTTGAAGTATGCCACCGACCAAAAGGTCACTCTTGCTAACGCTTTTGAAATAGCCGATGATGTTCTTCACCAGGCTGTTACCAGCATTTCCGACCTTATCAAGAACACCGGCTTTATCAATCTTGACTTTGCCGACGTTTCCTGCATCATGCGCGATGCCGGGTTTGCCCACATGGGTGTCGGCCACGCCGCAGGCAAGGGCAAGGCCGAGGATGC
>CAYRPD010000143.1:0-3420 GCA_964426095.1 uncultured Oscillospiraceae bacterium
GTTCTTTGGGGTTTTTGCCAATGTAGTCAGGCTCGGCAATGATGGTAGGAATAAGGTCTATATCACCAATGTGTGCAGGGTGTCGCTTCAAAATGTGTTTGGAAAGACCGCTTGATTGGTATATGTCACCGCAAGGAATATGTTGCCCGGTTAAAGAATTAAACTTCTCTATATACTCTCCGACTATCTGTAGCATAATGAAATTCTCTGTTAGAAATAGGCGAGACAGGGGGGGAACCCTATCTTTCAGTCCCTACTTGGCGGTAAGGGTTCACCGCTTTTTTTTGTCCCAACTCAAGGCATGAGTTTTCCTCTTTAGCACAGACACGGAACAAAAGTTCTTTGTCCTGCGCAAGCAAAGTCAGCTTGCATATATATTATATGCACAATCGAATAAAAAAGTCAATCCAGGAAATAAACCCCTCGACACATTATGTGTCGGGAGGTTTATCAATCTCGGTTATCTTCTCGGCGAGCGGGCGGATTATTTCGAGCAGCAGCTTCCACTGCAAAGCATCTGTCTCGGCCATGAATTTTATAAGCTCCTCTTCCAGCTCCGTGCGCTGACTGCCAAGAAGCTTACCCATGTATGCAGACATTACGATAGATAAAGCGAGAATAACAACAGAAACATTACTAAGCGGTTTTCCTGATGGATCTCCTTTTGCGCCTATTTTGTTCGCAGCAATAATACCCTAAAGAGGCACAATACATAATTGGGCGATGAACAAATAACGTATGGATAACCGCTCCGTAAACAGCATTGCGAGTATATACGGGCTGGATAATGTAACAGCATGGATGAAGAATCAAACAGACGCAGGAAAGGAGTTTTATTCGTTTGATAAAAAAGAGCCGAAGCATTTTTCCGCACCTACGGCTACTCGGCCACGGTGGGAGAAATGAACAGCTCTAATATTGCTAATATATCACAGCCGGGTGAAGAAGTCAACAGTAAGTTTTCCCGCCGTGCGTCAGATGATACAATGACAAAGGAACAAGCGCGGGAACAGCAGATAAGCCGTGCGGAGCTGTTGCGGGAAAACGAAGCGTTGAGACAACGCGCGGAGTATTGGAAAGGGCAAACCCAGCTTACCAAAGAAAAGACCGTGCGCAATACGGACACGCACAAGTTTGCCCGCGACATGGCGGAAAAGCTTGATGTAAAGAACCGTGAGGCCGTGGCTGAGTTTGAAGACGCGGCGCAGCACATGGGCAATTACATCGTGCAAAGCGACAGTGAGACCTTAGACTATGACACGCTTCACACCATGGCAAGCGAGACGGCGGATATTCTGTTGAGCAATTCCGAGGTTGAAGTGGAAAGCGGCATGGAAGAACAGCTCGGTGAGCTTGCCGATTACATCAAGACGCATAAGCTCAAGGTGAACGAAACGGAGCTAAAGGATTTGCCTAAAGAGTGGTTGCGCCAGCACAGGCGCGCATTGGAGCATAGACCAAACTAATATTGCAATGCATAAGAATAACATTGACTGTGATGAATGCGAGTTTTGGATTACAATGAATATGCTCTACAGTGATTACTGTGCTGTAGCCGAGAAATACGGGCGTGGCTGTTATTGATTTCTTCGCCTGTATGGCAAAAGCGTTTCTTGAGGACGAGGACGCTGTATACGATAAGCTTACCGCATACTATGGTTATATCGTAGAGCATTAATAAGAAGAGCGGAGAACTTCTCCGGCTCGTTTTCATTCGTAAATCCGTTCGTAAAAATGTGTGTTAAATACAGATATAATTCAATCAAATAGTGATTGAATTATTCAAATCTGAACAGGGGCAAAAACCCGAAAACATTGATAACAAAGAAGAATCCTGCAATCTCAACGATTACAGGATTCTTTTAATATGGTGGACGATACAAGACTCGAACTTGTGACCTCCCGCACGTCAAGCGGATGCGCTACCAGCTGCGCCAATCGTCCTTTTCTTCAAGCAAGGGGTATTCTACCCTATACGGCGCTAAATGTCAAGAGTTTTTTTCTCATAATCCGTTAATAATTGAAAACGCGTCAAATCTTGCTCCGCCCCTGTCCCCAACACAACCAAAAAGAACCCGCCGGTTCAGCGGATTCTTTTCGGTTGAAAGTTAAATGTCGTTTTTTGCAAAGCGATTATTCGCGCTGGTTCACGCGGCGGCCTATATGGCGGCAGACAGACCCGCCTTTTCGTCCGCGAACGGCGGACAGAGCTAACGCCCGCTCACGGCAGGAGATCAGTTAAGACAGTAGACCGGGATAGTCTGCTCCACGCCGAACGCGGAAACGGTCAGCCTTACGCCGCCGTTGATAGTGCCGATAATGGCAACATCACAGCTTTGCGTATCTTCGCTGGGGGTGAGCTGCAAAACGGTGTCATCGCTGACGGACCATGTGAACTTAACGCCCTCAACGGTCATCGGGTACGGCACTGCGGTGAGTTTGACGACCTCGTTATTGCTCAAACGCATAGAGAATTCGGTAAGCGTGTTCTCGTAATTCTTAATTTCGATTCGCTCCAAGGTGGGGGTAGGCGTGGGGGACGGAGTGGGAGCCGCTTCAATCTGCGGCACATTGTTCGTCACGGCGATGGGCGCTGTGGCTTTGGATACGACAGTATCCGCGCTGTCAAGGCTGGTGGACACCATTACTATGACGGCAAGGATGACCGCAACAACCAATATCAAACCGAAAATCATTTGCCATTTAGTGTTCGTCTCAGCCCGCTCGTAGGAGACAGTGCCTTTGACTGTTCCGGGGGTGGTGCCGGGAGTGCGCGTGCTCTGCGTTACCCTGCGCGTGCCGCAATTCGGGCAGCGGCTGCGCATGGAGGAAAAGGTTTCCCCGCATCGACGGCATTTAACTTCAGGAATCATGCTCATTTACAAGTTCCTCCTCAATTCTATGTAGCTATAGAACCACCTTATAATACATCTTATTGGCCTTTTAGTCAAGCCTTGAGGTGCACTTACGCTTGATTTTGACTGCTTTTTTGACCGTTTTTCCCCACTCAGCCCCCAGTTATGAGCTGATTTTCAATAATAAGGCGGCGAAACGGAGCAAATTTGCACCGACAGCGCGAAATGTCCACCACTCGCGCACAATAAATTTTGCCCTTTTCATTACGGATATTGAAAAATGCGCACGGCAATGGTAAAATATAATCAGAAATAAAGCTGTTTTAAGAAACGGAGCTTATGTTATGGCTAAGAATATAACCCGCATTGTGCTCACCGGCGGCCCCGCAGCCGGGAAAACCACCCTTATAAGCCGCATTCTCAAGGAGTTCAAAACCGAGGACGGCTGGCGCGTCCTGATTATTCCCGAAACTGCGACCGAGCTTATTTCCGGCTTTGGGATAAAGCCGTTCGGCGACTGCGTGACGATGGAGGAGTTTCAGTATTTCGTCATCTCCGACCAGCT
>CAYRPD010000144.1:0-3413 GCA_964426095.1 uncultured Oscillospiraceae bacterium
TGTCGGTTGTGGTGTCAATGCCGCTTGCGGGGATAATCGGAATGTGCCTGAGCGCGCGAAACGGCGTATACTTTGCCGGGGCTTCCGAAATGGAGACTGCCGGAGACGCGGAAATCGCTGTATTTGATACGGCGGGGGTATTTTGCGAGCAATGCCCGCAGATAATCGGCGTTTATTCCGATATTATCGACAAAAACACCTTTCTCACCTTTGCCGCCCACGCGCTTTATTACTCCGAGCAGCCCGTAGCAAAGGCCGTTGCGGAATTTTATAACGGCGAGCACAGGCTGGAGCTTGTATCCAACTTTACGGATATTCCGGGCTACGGTGTTGAGGTAGATATAGGAAACGCGCACGTTGTGGTTGCCAACCGTGAGCTTTTTGTCGGCAGGGGAGTAAAGCTCCCGAACGACAAGGGCGAGGACGCGCAAACCTTCTTTATGACCGTGGCCGACAGGTATGTCGGCAAGCTTCAAATCTCGTCTGAGTTTAACGAGCAGGCGCAGGAGCTGTCGGCGGGGTTTAGAGAATGCGGAATTAAACGCTGCGTGTTGCTCACCGAAGAAGGCAACGCCCAAAGCCGCAGAATCGCCGAGGAAATGGACTTCAGCGAGGTCTACGGCGAGTGCGACACCGAAAAAAAGCTCCGCATTGTGCAGGAGCTGAAAACCGGCGCTAAAGGCTCGGTCATGTTCATCTATTCGCACGGCTTTGATATGCACAGCAATGCGGATGTGGATTTGCGCGTAGGCATGAGAGGAAGATACGCCGATGCGCTCATCATGCCGGAATACGTGGCGAACATTCCGTTTGCCGTGCAGATTTGCAAGCGCGTGAGGGAGATTGCAATAGAGAACGCAGTGTTTGCCTTTGTCGTGAAAATGATTCTCGTGTTTTTAAGCATAGTCGGCATTTGCAATGTGTGGTTCGCGGTGTTCATTGACACTGCCGCCGCAATCGCGACTATATTAAATACGATTCGTGTCACAAGAGAATCGCTTATCAGTATGTTTCTTTATAAAACCGGCCAACGCTGAATTGGTTACAATATAATTACGTAAACCCCTGCGGAAATTCCGCAGGGGTTTACGTGTAGGGAAGTACGCCGACAGGCGTATTACTGTAGCCCTAAATTTAAGCCTAGAACATGAACCCTTAATCCATAAATCCCCGTAAATTATGTAACCGAGACAAATACACAACTTCGCATAATATCAATTTAACGAAGTTTGTGCTTGATTTTTTAACTCGGTTGACATATAATTATGGTAGACATAAGTTATTTACGTAATTTACGCCGTCAAGGCCGTGTTTTCAAGGGTTTTGAGGCTTAATCTCTCTCGGAGGCTTAATTTATGAATCTCGATGCTATAAATGATGTTCCTGATATACTCATGGAGTTTTTAGAATATCATTCAACCGTGCGCGGGCATTCTGACAGAACCGTGTTCGCTTATTATACTGATTTGAAGATTCTTTTTCGATATCTCAAGCGTCGGCGGCATTTGGTTGCGGCTGATGTGCCTTTCAATGAAATAGATATAACCGATGTCGATTTAGATTTTATTAAGGCGATTAAAATTGAAGAGCTATATAGATACCAAAGCTTTTCGCCGGAATCCTATGCATCCCTCTCTCCTGCCAGCCGCTGCCGCCGCACCTCTTCCGTCAAGTCCTTTTTCAGCTATTTGACTGTGAAACGGCACTTGCTGGAAAAAGATGTTTGCCAAGAGCTGGATATGCCGAAGCGTCAGGCTTCCCTGCCGAAATATTTGGAAGAGAGCGAATGCGAGAGGCTTCTAAACGCTTGTGAGGGCAAATTTGAGTATCGGGACTATGCTATTTTGATGCTGTTTCTCTCGTGCGGCTTGCGCGTGTCGGAGCTTGTTTCGCTCAATCTCACGGATGTATATGATGACCATGTGCGTGTGCTCGGCAAGGGCAATAAGGAGCGCGTGGTGTTTTTCGCCGATGGCTGTCGCGAAGCGCTGGACGATTATCTTGCCGTGCGCGATAACGGCAAAATACGCGAAGAGGACAAAAATGCGCTCTTTATCAGCTCCGTCAACCGCCGCATTACCGCGCGCGGCGTGGAGCAAATGGTGGAAAAGAAGCTTTTAATCGCAGGGCTGGACGCATCAAGGTATTCCCCTCATAAGCTACGCCACACGGCGGCCACGCTCATGCTCAAAAACGGCGTTGATACCCGCGCCTTGCAAGAGGTTTTAGGCCACAGCAACCTCAACACCACGCAGATTTACACACATTTGGATAATGCACAGCTTCACGAAGCTGCAATGGCAAACCCGATTGGCCGCAAGAAAAAAGAAGATTTTTAAAAAACATCGTCCCCGGAGAATACCATTTCCGAGGACGATGTTTTATCTCTCGGTCAGCGCAATCGCGCTGCCGATATCGAATACTGGTTTATTTGTGAGGTAAACGGGTTCTATGCCGCGCGCGGCGAGAAAGGATAAAATCCGTTCTTTATCCGGGTGATAATCTAATACGCCGGTAAAGGCAAGCTGTGTTGTAGAAAGCTTAAAGCCCGCGCCGCCCAAAAAGCCGTACTCAAACCCGTCAAGCGCAAGACCGCCGGGGGCGATTTCAAGCACATCAAGCCCCGCGCCCCTTGCCGCGCGGGCAATACCCGCATCGGGCGTAATTATTGAATGCTCGTCCACCGTTAAAACGGAGCACTTCGCGTAGCCCTGCCGCACTTCAACTGCGGCACAGCCACACTCGCTTGTTAAAAAATCGACAGCGGGTAAATATGATACTTTGGGGTTATAGATAACCGCCGAACCGACCGGCGCAATGTTAAGCTGTGCATCGTGCGGGTAGCTTTTATCCTGAACAATGTCAGCAAGGGCTAAGTTTGCGCCGAGCTTTTCAAGAGCACTTACAAAGGGCGTATCGCGTAAATGCGGCGCAAGCCATACCCTCTCCCCTCTCGCATGAAAGCAGGATAAGTCCGTATGCCCCGCAAGGCGCGAATCAACAAACGGATTATCAGACACAAAAAGCGGGGTAATTCCGAACTTTTCAAGAGATTTTGCGAGTAAATCGGCATAATTTTCGCCGATTAGAACAGTTTTGGCGCGCTTCGGCAGATACGGAGCTACAACAAACTCAGCCATTTTTGCCGAGGACGGCGCGAACAGCCTCGCGCACGGAGTTGACGGGGATAAGCTTCATCCCGTCAAAGGTTTTCACATCGTCCCGCACGTGCGCGGGTATGACACAGCGCTTGAAGCCGAGGCGGTAAATCTCCGTAAGGCGCTGATTGAGCGCGCTGACGGAACGGATTTCGCCCGAAAGCCCCACTTCGCCTATCGCGGCGAGATCCGCGCCCAGAGGTCTATCCAAGTAGCTGGACGCAATGGCAAGGACAGTGGCAAGGTCTGCGGCAG
>CAYRPD010000145.1:0-1604 GCA_964426095.1 uncultured Oscillospiraceae bacterium
ACAAAGGAGAAATTGACAATGCTGACACGGTGGGGAAAAGGGCTGGATAAGGACAAGGTTCTGCCGGAATATCCGAGGCCGCAGATGGTGCGCGGAAGCTACATTAACCTCAACGGGCGCTGGGAGTACGCCATCACGAAAACGGACGATGCGCCCGGCGAGTATGAGGGCGAGATAATTGTGCCGTTTTCGCCGGAAGCGCCGCTGTCGGGCGTGGAACGGGCGGTACAGCCGGATGAAACGCTGTGGTACAGGCGAAAAATCGCGGAGCGCGCAAGGGATAATGCGCGACTGATACTGCATTTCGGCGCGGTGGATCAGGAAGCTGCGGTTTACATAAATCATCGCTTAGTGTGCGAACATTTAGGCGGTTACACGGCTTTTGAGGTTGACATAACTGATTATCTCCTTGCCGATGCCGACAGTGCGCTGACCGTGCGCGTGCATGACGGCACGGACACGAACGCTTACGCCCGCGGCAAACAGCGCACCAAGCGCGGCGGCATATGGTACACCCCACAGAGCGGCATATGGCAGAGTGTGTGGGCGGAATGGGTACCGAGAGAGCACATAAAGGCACTGCGTATAACGCCGTTTGCCGATGAAAAGCGCGTGGAAATCGAAGTGCAGAGCGAAGCGCAGGGCAAGTGCGCCGTGATATACGATGGCCGCGAATACGAGGGCGAGACGAACACGGCGATAAGCGTAAGCGCGGAAAACGCCGAGCTATGGTCGCCGGAGAATCCGAAGCTATACTCTTTCACGGTGAAATTCGGCGAGGACGAGGTGGAAAGCTACTTCGCGCTGCGTTCTGTCGGCGTGGGAAAGAACAGCGCGGGGAGACCGTGCCTTACGCTAAACGGCAAGCCGTATTTTCATTCCGGGGTGCTGGATCAAGGCTACTGGCCGGACGGGCTGTACACCGCGCCGAGTGACGAGGCGATGATATACGACATTGAGCTGATGAAGTCAATGGGCTTTAATATGCTGAGAAAGCACATAAAAATAGAGCCTATGCGCTGGTACTACCATTGCGACAGGCTCGGTATGCTGGTGTGGCAGGACATGATAAACGGCGGCGGGGCATATAACCCCGTGACGATTACCGCGCCGCTTTTCACGAAGCGGCATAAAAAGGACAGCGATTATAAGCGCTTTGCGCGCACAGACGCTGCCGGGCGTGAGCAATACTACAGCGAGCTTACCGCCATGATAACACAGCTTTACTCCTTCCCGTGCATTGCGATGTGGGTGCCGTTTAACGAGGGCTGGGGGCAGTTTGATGCCGCCGAGGCCGTACGGCGAATACGCGCAATAGACACCACACGCACGATTGACCACGCAAGCGGCTGGCACGACCAAGGGATAAGCGATGTAAAGAGCCTGCACGTTTATTTTTACCCGTACCGCTTTGAAAAGGATAAGCACGGGCGCGCTGTTGTGCTGTCGGAGTTCGGCGGGTACAAGCTGAGTGTCGCGGGGCACACGTGGAACAAGGCGGAGTTTGGCTATCGCGGGTTCAAAACACGCGAGGCGCTGTACGCGGCATACAAGAAGCTGTTTGAGCGCGAGATATTCCCCGCGCGCGAGCAGGGGCTTGCCGC
>CAYRPD010000145.1:1704-3403 GCA_964426095.1 uncultured Oscillospiraceae bacterium
GTGACGGAGAGGGCTGTTAGCCAAACCTGCGGGCGTAGCCGCAGCGGCGGCAAAGGGGTTCGGCGGCGGTGTGCGCGGAAAAGCCGTTATAGATTCTCTGCGCGCGCTCGGACGACAAAATATCATCCACGGAGCTTTCAAAGAGGTTGCCGAGGGACAAACGGCCGTTACCGTCAAGGCAGCACGGGACAGCCGTGCCGTCAACGAGCACACCGAGCTGATCGCGCAGGGCGTAGCAAAATACGCGCTCTCCCCCATCCGGCGCATCGGGCGCAGGCCAATCAAACTTTTCGCCGGGTTCAAGATACACGCGCTCGGCCAAGGCGCGGCTGCGGCGGCTGACGCGCCACGGCGGCGGGAAATGCGCGGCGAGCGCGGCTTCAATGTCCGCATTCAAAGCATCAAGCCCGTTTTTATTCCACAAGCGCAACACGCACAGCTTACCCTTGGCGCTCGCAGCGGCGGCAAAGGCGGCGCATTGGTTTACATAATCAATCAGCTTTCCGCCCTCGTTCGCCTCAAAGGATTGGAGCGAGATATTAACCTTATGTACGCACTCGCTATTTAAAAGCGCATCGCCGCGCGAGGGCAGGAGCGTACCGTTCGTGGTGATAATCACGCGAAAGCCGAGCGCGCCCGCGATATCCAAGAGCGCGGGAAGCTCGGGGTGCATAAGCGGCTCGCCCATGAGGTGAAAGTACAGATAATCCGTATACGGTCTGAGACGCGAGGCCAAATGCGTAAACTCGTCTTTCGACATGAAGCGCGGCGGGCGCGCCGTGCCGGGACAAAAGGCGCAATTGAGGTTGCAAACATTCGTGATTTCCAAATATACTTTTTTGAAGCGCATTACATTCTCCAAAGCAAGATATTTTAAACGGCTCGGACAAAGCCTCGTCCGAGCCGTTTTAGTATACCGTCAGAACATTCCGGGGAAGTTGGGCAAACCGCCGTTGAGCTTTGCCATGGACTGACTGGTTTTATCATCGGCGAGCTTGAGCGCGCCGTTGACGGCGGCAAGCACCATATCCTGAAGCATTTCGACATCTTCGGGATCTACCACCTCGGGGTTTATCTCGATAGACTGAAATTCGCGCGTGCCGACTATCGTGGCTTTGACCGCGCCGCCGCCGGAAGTGAACTCAAACTTGGTAGATTCAAGCTCCTGCTGCATTTTCATAAATTCCTGCTGCATTTTCTGAGCCTGCTTCATCATGTTCATCTGACCGCCGCCGGGATAGCCGCGGAATCCGCCTTTTGCCATAATAATATCCTCCAAATAATTATTTTTATATAAAGTGTACTTCTTTAAACTGCTTCAGCTCTTCCACGCTGCGCGCGCCGCCGGGCTTATCGGAAAGCTCGGAGAGCGTGACGCGGATATCGCGAGCGCAGACGCGCCCGGCCGCTTGGGAAAAGCGCTGTAAAACCTCGGGGCGGTTAAAGCGCCCGTAAACAAAGCCCGGAACGCACTCGATTTTCAAGGTGTTGCCCTCAAGTGAACCGCGAAGCTTGGACGGGTCTGAAATCGTATAACGCAGATCCGGCGGGAGCTGAGAGGAAACTTCGGCACAAATGGCTTGCCATGTCGGCTCACTCTCCCCCGCCGCAACGGGCGCAGAGGGCGCAGACGCGACAGCCGGAGCAGGCGCAACATACGAAGTCGGTGCGGCTTCCCGCTTCGGAGCGGGTGCTGGAG
>CAYRPD010000146.1:0-3376 GCA_964426095.1 uncultured Oscillospiraceae bacterium
GAATATAAAACCCCCACGGGAGAGACGAAGATTTTCGCCTCTCCCGTGGGGGTTACGCCTATTTTACACATTGAACATTGTGTAATCCAGTATTGCCAGCACCACCCGCGCCGATAAAAGAACACTGAGCATTGAAAGCCCCTTGCCTATGTCCTTTTTCAGCACCAATGTGCGGTTGTTGAGCGCCGCGAGCAGCAGCGGGATAATGGGCGTGAAGTACCGCCCCTGTACGCCGAGGATGATTTTGTCGCGCGTGCTTATCCAGGTGAGGAACATTGTCATCATAAATGTCAGCACCACGAGCGCGCATAGCGCGATAAGTGCCGTGCGCATTCCGCGCGGCAAATCCGTTTCGCGCCCCTCAACATTCTGCGCCGACAGCACGAGAATTGCCAGCAATGCGGGCACAATCCACGATGGGATTTCAAGGTTGCACGTGCTCAGGCTTTGCCCGACCGCCTGTGTCAGCCATGTGGAAAAATAGAGGTTGAAGCTATCCTGGAATATGCCGAGGGCATCTCCGGGGTTCGTGAGGAAGAAGCGGAGCGTGTACTGCTCGCCGCCCTCGGCGGCAAAGCTCGGCGGGGTGGAGCTAAGAATGCGAATCATTGACGGCACGGACACCGCCGCAAAAAAACCAACGCACAGCCCAAGCATGATGAGAAAACAGCCCCTCTTTTTCACCCTGTCCGTGAAACGCTCCTGCGGGACGAAGAGAAAGAGGAGAATGAAGCTTGTGTAAATCCCCTTTGCCGGGGCAAGCAGCATTGCCGCGATAAGCGCCGCGAAATAGGTTTTGTACTCCGCGCCCTTGCTCTTGTTCAGCGTTTCGGCGCTGCTTTCACCCTCGCCGAAGATAAGGCGCAAAAGCGCGGCGAACAGCACAAGGCACAGGGCGTTTATGAAGTTATCGTAAGAAAGCGAGGCAGCCTGTTGAAGCGCCATAGGCATGAGCGAGCACAGCCCAAGCGTAAGCTTAAAGCGCGGGGCGAGCCTGAGCGCAAGGTAAACACAGGCAACGTAGAATAATAGGTTGCAGAATCTTCCGAGCATGAACGCCGTCACGCCGTTAAAGGAAAAAATGTGCGCTATCGCATATCCGATAATCTGCGGGACATATTCCAAAGAATATGTCAGCGTCCACATACCGCCCATAATGCTCATGCTGAGCGGCGCAGTGTCGCCCGCCTTGCCGAAAAGCTCATGTATAACGCGCAGATACCCCGTGCATACATTGTTGTGGTTTGAAAACGCCGTAAAATCGCCGACAGACGCATCAAAGGGCTTGGAAAAGAGCTTGCTTGTCAGCTCTATAATCGCCTGAAAGTGCGTAACCTCGTCCGGCACGGAAAGCGGCGTAATCGTGAACATATAAAAAAGCCCGAACACCAGCGCGAGCGCGGGGAAGAACACCTCGCAACGAAGCTCCCGCCGCAGAAGATACACCGCCGCGATAAGCACAACGGCGCTCACGGCAAGGACGATTATCGTCTGAAAATCGTAGAGTATTCCCGCGTCCTCAATTGCAAAGCCCAAATTGAAGCGGAAAAGCATAAGCTTCCCCTGCCGCAAAATAAGCCGCGCCGCAATGTACAGCGCGGCAAAAAGCGCCCACGCCGCGCATAAAAGCAAAGTCTTTTTCTTCGTGTCTGTTGTTTTCAGCTTTTCAAGCATATCAAAAGCCTCGGTCAGTGTAGTTTTGTCTGTGATTTCCTTAATTGTACCACAGCTACAAGTCCCCGCGCAATGCTTTTTTGCGCCTGTTGGCGTGTGCGCGCCTCGCCCTTGCGTCGTGTTCACAATTTGTGCTTTTATTTTCCCTTGCGATGTGGTAGAATATCGCAAAGAAAGGGAGTGAGCCGGTATGCCGAAGCAGCAGGGCGTAAAGGAAATTGCCGCGAACCGCAAGGCTTTTCATGAATACTTTGTGCTTGAGCGCTTTGAAGCCGGCATTGAGCTTGCCGGGACAGAGGTTAAGTCCATCCGCGCGGGCAACGTCAATTTGAAGGATTCCTTTTGCACGGTGAAAAACGGCGAGCTTTTTGTGCGCGGGATGCACATTTCGCCATACGAGCAGGGGAACATCTTCAACCGCGACCCTATGCGGCCGCGCCGTCTGCTTATGCACAAGCGCGAGATACTCAAGCTCAACGCGCGCATCATGCAGGACGGTGTTGCGCTCATTCCGCTCTCGCTTTATTTTAAGGACAGCCGCGTCAAGCTGGAGCTGGGCTTGTGCAAGGGTAAAAAGCTGCACGATAAGCGCGACAGCGAGGCCGACCGCCAAACCAAGCGCGATATAGACAGAGTAATGAAAGAAAGGAACTACCAATGAGCAATCCTATTGTCACCTTTGAAATGGAAAACGGCGATGTTATGAAAGCGGAGCTTTACCCAGAAATCGCCCCGAACACCGTCAATAACTTTATCTCTCTCGTCAACAAGGGCTTTTATGACGGCCTTATCTTCCACCGCGTCATCCCCGGCTTTATGATTCAGGGCGGCGACCCCAAGGGCACCGGCATCGGCGGCCCGGGCTACTCCATTAAGGGCGAGTTTGCCGCAAACGGCGTGAAGAACGACTTGAAGCATGAGCGCGGTGTGCTCTCCATGGCGCGCGCAATGGCGCCCAACTCCGCCGGCAGCCAGTTTTTCGTCATGCACGAAAATTCCCCGCACCTTGACGGGCAGTATGCCGCTTTCGGCAAGGTCATCGAGGGCATAGAGACGGTTGACAATGTCTGCGCCGTGCGCACGGATTATAATGACCGCCCCAAAGTGCCGCAGGTCATGAAAAAGGTCACGGTGGAAACCTTCGGCGTTGAATACCCCGAACCCACCAAGGCATAAGCTTATAATTTATCCTACTCCGCAGATCGCGCAAGCTCGCGCGGTCTGCCTCATGGGGGCGTAACGGTTTCGACGGGGGTGCGGAGGCAGGAACAGCGGGCGGATGCGCCTGACATCCTTAAAACGGGCAAACTTCTATAAATTAAAGAACAACAACGATACTGTTCTTCTCGCTGCTTAATTAGCGAGCGTTCCGCCTGAGAGTACCACGGCTCGGGACGGAGCGTCGACTAGTGGTGAACGTGAGCGCGCAAAGCTTTGAGCGCGCCATGCATAATGAAGCTACCAAGCCCCGAAGCGTGACGGCTCGCGCCGGGATAAGGGAATGTAAATAACCGTCTGCGCCCGGAGAAGTTGCTGTCAAAGTGCTTTCGGACAGGGGTTCAACTCCCCTCGCTTCCACCAAATGACAAAAAGACATCCTTTTAGGATGTCTTTTTGTCATTTGGTGGAATGATGTTTGCCCTGACGGGCAAATGATGTTGGGCGTTGCCCAATGATGACGCTTCGCTGATGATGCGCGGCT
>CAYRPD010000147.1:0-3187 GCA_964426095.1 uncultured Oscillospiraceae bacterium
ATCCCGCCCTCGTCCAGCTCATCACGGCCGGGGACTATCCGCGCGCATTAAAGGGTGTTCGCGCTGATGCCGCGCTCTCGCTTCTTGCCGGGGGTGAAGCCTTGGCCGCCAGCGCGGGCGAGGTGCAGTTTACGGATAACGGCGTGTCCGGCCCTGCGGTTTTCGATATCTCCCGCGCCGCCTCTCTCGGCGGAGAGGGGCTGACCCTGTGCGCCGACTTCCTGCGCGATTATACGCTTGCCGAGGTTGAAGCGCTTCTCACTGCCCGCGTTGCCCGCTTCCCCGCTCTTCCCGTGGCGGAGCTTTTTACGGGCATTCTCCATAACCGCTTAGGGCGTATGCTGGTTAAATACGCCGCGCTGGATGCTGCCCGCCCGCTCTCTTCGCTCACTAAAGGCAACATCGCCTCTGCCGCATCTGCCGCCAAGCGCTTTACTCTCACCGTCACGGGCACCGAGGGCTTTGACAACGCCCAAGTCACCGCCGGGGGCATACGCACCTCCGGCCTCGACCCGGAAACTCTGCAAAGCTGGTTTATGCCGGGGCTTTTCGTCTGCGGTGAGCTGCTGGATATAGACGCGGACTGCGGCGGCTACAATCTCCAGTGGGCTTGGGCAAGCGGACACCTTGCGGGGAGGCTCGGCAAATGATACTTGTGCGCTCTCTCCGTCTCGCCCCGGGCGAGGATATTTCACGGCTCACGCCGCGCGCGGCAAAAAAGCTCCGCGTGAGCGAGGACAGCCTGACGAACCCCGTTTTAATAAAGCGCTCGCTGGACGCGCGCAAGAAAGACGATATCCATTTTGTCTGCTCCGTTGCCTTTGACTATTCAGGCGATGAAGCGCGGCTCATCGCAAAGAATAAGGGCGCGAACGCCGCGCCGTATACTCCCCCCACGTATGAAATCCCCCGCGTTTTGCCGCAGGATAAGCGCCCGGTCATCGTGGGCTTCGGCCCTGCGGGTATGTTCGCCGCGCTCGTTTTGAGCTATGCCGGGGCTTGCCCCATCGTTATAGAACGCGGGCGCGATGCCCTCTCCCGCAAAGCCGCCGTGGACGCTTTCCGCTCCGGCGGCGCGCTCGACCCGGAGTGCAACGTGCAATTCGGCGAGGGCGGCGCGGGCACTTTTTCCGACGGCAAGCTCAACACCGGCACGCACGATAAGCGTATGGCATGGGTCTTGCGCCAGTTTTTTGAGCACGGGGCGAGCGAGAGCGTGCTGTATGACGCAAAGCCCCATATCGGCACGGATGTGCTCATTGATATAGTCCAAAATATTCGCCGCGATGTGATAGCCCACGGGGGCGAGGTGCGTTTTGAAACGCGCCTTGAAGCGCTTGAGTGCGAAAACGGCGCGCTCACCGGCGCACGGGTAAGTAGCCCCACTGGGGAGTATACCATTCCCTGCTCCGCGCTCATTCTCGCCCTCGGCCACTCCGCGCGCGATACGTTTGAAGCGCTCTTTGCACAGGGAATTGAAATGCAGCCCAAGCCCTTTTCCATGGGCGTGCGCATTGAGCACGCTCAAAACGCCGTGAACGCGGCGCAGTACGGCGATAATTGCCCGCTCGCGCTCCCTGCGGCGGATTACTCCCTCTCCGTCCATTTGCCTGACGGCACAAGCGCCTACACGTTTTGTATGTGTCCGGGGGGCGAGGTGTTCGCCGCCGCGTCCGAGACGGGCGGGGTTGTCACAAACGGGATGAGCTACTCTGCCCGTGACGGCGAAAACGCAAACTCCGCTCTCCTCGTCACGCTCTCCCCGGAGGATTTCCCCGATAAATCCACCCTCGGCGGGATGTATTGGCAGCGCGAGATAGAGCGCGCTGCGTTCGCCCTCGGCGGGGGTAACTACCATGCCCCGGCGCAGACAGTCGGCGATTTTCTTGCCCACCGGGCAAGCACCGGCCAAGGCTCGGTTACGCCCTCCTACCGTCCCGGGGTCACTTGGTGCGATCTTCATGCGCTTTACCCCGCGCGCATTACTTCCGTGCTGGAAAATGCGCTCCCCGCACTCGGCAAAAAGCTCACGGGCTTTGACGCGCCCGATGCCGTCATGACTGCTCCCGAAACCCGTTCCTCGTCCCCCGTGCGCATCGTGCGCGATGCCACGCTCCAAGCCTCGCTCTTGGGGGTCTACCCCTGCGGCGAGGGCGCGGGCTATGCCGGCGGGATAAGCTCCGCCGCCGTAGACGGTATGCGCTGCGCCGAAGCGGTGTTGCACACAATGGCAAAAGCGGAGTAAGTAGCAAAAGCCGCGCCCGACAATCAAAAAAACGGCATAAAAACACCGAGGAAGCAAACGTTTCCTCGGTGTTTGTCGTATTATACGGAGTTTTCTTTGCCGTTCAGCCGTACAGCTCTTCCAGCGCGTGTTGGATTTCCTCTGCACGCTTTATTTGCTCATTTAAGTTCCATTTGCCGATGTTTTCACCGTCTTTTATGAACATTGAGCCGCACTGGTGGAAGTAAAATTCTATTCCGCGCTCCTTGGCTTCCAAGAAGAGCGCCTTGACCCATTCGTATCTTATCGGGCGCACATCGGCTTTCGGTGCCATTTCGCCGCCCACGTTCACGCATTTTATAAGTCCCGTGTCGAGGTATTTGCCCAGCGTTATCGGCGCAATCAGCGGCGAGCAGAACACCTCGCGGTGTTTCAGCGGCGCTTCCAGAAACGGCGGCAGACGTTTGTCAGCCATTTCTTGGTTTTCTATTGAGATGCTCAGATGAAAGTGCTCCCAGCCCTCGCCCCAGTCGGGCGGCAGGCAGTCCTTTATGCGCTCCGGCCGCTTTGTCGTCAGCACGAAGGTGCAGTCCTTGCGCCGTCTTATCGTGTCCCAGCAGCCGTCTCTCCACGCGTCGGCCTCTTCTATAAAGAAGTCGGACGAAAAGCACAGCTTCACCAGCGACCCCGGCGGGCAGTCCTTGTCTTTCAGCTCGTAAGTGGTCTTGCCCTTTGTGATTTGGGTAGTGTCTCTCCCGTAGCGCTTATCCTGTTTGTATACGAAGCAGTTTTTGCACCCCGGGCTTGCCCTCTTGCACCCGTGCCACGGGTTCCACGGTATCGCCTTATCAATTTCTGTGTTTTGCATATCGTCACCTCACAGTTTCTCCGCACCCACCGGCACGGCGACACAACAAAAGCCTACTCTGTCTTTCAGCGCGCAGTAGGCGCGCTCGGCTTCCT
>CAYRPD010000148.1:0-3175 GCA_964426095.1 uncultured Oscillospiraceae bacterium
GGGCGGCTGTGTCAATGCTTTTGAGATAAAATTTGCAGACGCGGCAAAACGCGTCTGCAAAAGCTGTTGATTATTCTTTTACGCTGCCCATCGACACACCCTCAACGATATAGTGCGAGAGGATGAAGTACATGACGAACATCGGCAAAATGGTGATCGAAAGCGAAAGGAAGATAACGCCGTAATCCGTGCGGAACGATTCGCCCATGAGCATTTGCACGAACATGGTGAGCGTCTTTTTGCCGGTGGAGTTGATGATAAGGCTGGGGAGGAAGAGGTTATTCCAGCTTGCGACAAACTGAAATATCGCTTGGGTGGCAAGCGCGGGCTTCATGATAGGCAAAACAACGCTGTTAAACGTATGAAATTCACTTGACCCGTCAATGCGCGCAGCTTCCACCACTTCCAACGGCAACGCGCCGAGAAGATACTGCCGCATGAAAAACACAACGGCGGGCGTGGTGATACCGGGGAGAATGAGCGGCCAAAACGTGTCGATTAGGCCGAGCTTTATCATGAATTTATAATAGCCGACAGCGTAAACCTGAGTAGGCACCATCATAACGCCGAGGATAAACGCCCAAGCGAGCTTCTTGGCCTTGAACTCATACGCATGGATGCCGTAAGCGGTGAGCGCGGAGAAGTAAACGGAAAGCGCCGTATACGGCAGGGAAACCAACAGGGAGTTGAGCATACTTTTATACGCTGTAACGCCCAAGCCCTGCTGCTTTTGATTAAAGGTGGCGATATTACGGGAAAGATAATCGCCGAACACAAAGGATATGCCGGACTTAACCTCGTTTGAAGAGCGCGTGGCGTTTACAAACATGAGGTAGAAAGGCAAAAGGCTGATAAGGCAAAGGATGATAAAGACTGCACTGCGGATGCGCTTGCTGCGCGCCAAACGCGCACGGTCGGATAATCTATTCTCAGTCATTGCCGCTGCCCCCTTTCAACGCCCCGTGCCTGCGGCGGCGGGGCAAGCCATCGGTTTGGCGCATGGTGTAAAGCAAGACAAGGCTTACAAGCATGGTGACGATAAAGAGAAGTATCGACACAGCCGAAGCGCGCCCCAAATCCGTAGTGTAAAGGCGCATGATGTACATGGTGACAGTGGTGCTCGTGTCATCGGGCATACCGATGCTGCCGGAGACGTTGAACAGCGCCGGGATATCGTAAAGCTGCAAGCCGCCGATAGCGGAAGTGACAAGCACGTACATCAAAACAGGCTTCAAAAGCGGAATTGTAATGCGCGTGAACTTCTGCCAGCCGTTTGCCCCGTCAATGTCGGCAGCTTCATAAAGAGAGCTGTTAATGCCGAGCATACCGGAGATGAGCAAAAGCGTGGTATTGCCGTACCACATCCAAAAAAGGATAAAGGAAATGGCAAGGCTTGTCCCCCACTTGCTTGTCATTATATTCGCGTCCTGCGCTATCCAGCCGAGATTGCGTAAAGCGGTCATAACAGGGCCGAACTGGTTGAGAAAAGCGTAAAAGAGCATAGATATGGATGCCGCAGTGATGATATTGGGCATATATATCATTATCTTATAAAGCCCGCGAGCTTTAAGCTTTTTGCGGTTATCCGTCAGCCATGCGGCAAGCAGTAAGCTCAAAAGAATCTGAGGGACGAAGTTGAAAAACCAAATGCGCACGGTGTTCCCCAAATACTTGAGGAAATACGGCGTTTCCCCCTCGACAATGCCGAGGAGCTTTTTATAATTCATCAGCCCCGCAAAGGAGACTGTTTCTTTCAAATTTCGCGTGGTGTATTCAAAAAGGCTGTAGTAAAACGTGCTCAAAAGCGGCCACAAGGAAAAGACCGCGTACACGATGAAAAACGGCAGAATGAAATAATACCCGTAGCGGCTGTAGCTGACGGAGCGCGGCGGTTTATTTTTTCTTTGTTTCAAGGCTTTCACATCCTTAAAAATCCTTAAAAAGCGCCCTCCCGCCCATAACGGGAGGGCGCTTTGCCAAGTTTAGATTAGTTAATGCTTATTAAGGGTTATGCAACGTTCAGGTAGGAGAACGTGTCGTGGATGGAGTTGACGAAGGATGCAACGGCAGCATCAAGGTCGCCGCCGGCTACGTATGCGTCAACAGCCGCGGGGAGCAGGTTTTCGCAAATCTTCTGATCCTCGCCGACAGCAAGAACGTTTATGCCCTCGCACTTATCGGCAAAGAACTTGACGATGTCCTGATCGTTGGAGCACTTGAAGGTGCTGGTCGTGCCGGAGCCGTTCTCCTCGATGTAAGCAATGGCTTCCTTGTTGTTGACGAAGTCACCGTTTGCGGAGTTGATGGCGATCATGGATTCGCTGTTGCAGGTGGTGTAGTAAAGGATCTTCTGAGCAAGCTCAACATCGGAGCAGTCGGCAGTGGCCGCAAGGCCGGTGCCGCCCCAGTAGTAAGCCTGAGGTCCCTGGATGAGAACGCAGTTGCCGGACCAGGTATCGGTGAGGCACCAGTAGGTGTACCACGGGCAGCCGGTGAAGGCTATGCAAGCTTCGGTCGTCTCGCCGTCGCCGTCCTTGAGTGCGGCCCAGTCAGTGCCCCACATCTTGGCGTTGAAGGTCAGACCGTCAAGCTTCTTAGAAAGCTCGAAGTATTCTTTGATTGCATCGTCAACAACGATGTTGTCATTTTCATCGTACCATGCAGTGGAACGAGCGCCGTTGCAGAAAACGTACTTGAGGTCGTCTGCGCCGGAGAGGAGCTTAACCTTGCCGCCGGAAGCTTCGTTGACAGCGGCGGAAACTTCAACAACCTTGTCCCAAGTGCCGAGCATTTCCTGAAGCTCTGCAGGGTCGGTCGTGCCAAGGTACTTCTCGGCAAGGTCGGTGCGGATCTGCCATCCGCCGGGAGTGGCCTGCCAGAAGAGGGCGTAAGTGTCACCGGAAGCGGCATCGGTGCCGAGGGAGAGGTTATACTCATACATATTGGCCATATCCTCATCGGTAATGCCGAGCTCCTTGACGTTCTTCAAAAGGCCGGACTGAACATACTTCTGCACGTAGCCGACTTCAAGAAGCATGATGTCGGGGTACTGCTCGTTGGTGGGGTCTGCAAGGATAGCGTCTATCTTTTCCTGATAGATGCTGGAGTCGCCGACGTTGACAAACTCAATGCGGGCGATTTCGTCCTCGGTCAGGTACTGCGGGAGCACCTTTTC
>CAYRPD010000149.1:0-1225 GCA_964426095.1 uncultured Oscillospiraceae bacterium
ACGGAGCGCTCATAATTAAGGACAATTTCATTATTTTCTGAGTTTGCATAGACGCGGTAAATATAGCCATATTCGCCCGGCACACCGTAGGTAACAAGCTCACTGTACCCGGACGGCAGTGCAATTTGCCAAGTGCCAAGCTCGGTGAGGGCAGCGGCGGTGTCCGCGTCAATGGGCGGGTGTTCATCCGCTTCATATACGGCGTTTGCAAGTGCTAAAGCGTTATAATCGCCTTTCACCGAAAGCCGCATACCTATGCCGCGTTCTTCCACCGTCCAAAAGACATACTGCCAGCCGTTATCTGTGAGGTAATATAATCCACTGTTTCCGTTTATACTTACTTCTTCGCGTTTTAATATTTCCGCATTAAAATAGCTTTCCGTTGAGTTGCCGGGCTTTTGATAGATTAAGCTGATAATGTCTCCGGCTGGATTTTGGTAATCGGTGCGCGCTTCATTGCCTCGATAGTAGCTTTTAGAGAGGGTGAAATCCTCGGGGAGCTCGCCGAGCGACCAAACGCCCAAGCGAACAGGCGCTTTGTCAAGGCTTTCAAAACCCACGGCGGGGTGTTTCTCGCCGTCAAAATAGATTTCTTCGGTGTGAACGGCGGCGCGGCGAACAAAGGCGTAAGCCGCTGTACCGAGTGAAAGGATAAGCGCCGCGGCAAGGGCAAAAGACAAGAGCTTTTTCTTGTTAATGCGGCGCGCCGTAGATGCGTTAATATATAATTTTCCCGTATTAATAATGTCGCTGTCGCTTATCCCGTCCATTGCGCGCAAAAGTGCAATAGAATCTACCATACTTTCTCCTCCTCAATGTATTTTTTGAGCTTATTTCGCGTGCGAAAGAGCGCGCTTTTAACCTTTGCCTGGGAAAACCCCAGTACATCGCAGATTTCCCTCACGGGCGCAAGGTACCAATAGCGCAGGATGAAAATGTGCCGTTCTTGGGGCGAAAGCTCCGCAACAAAGCGGGCAATAAGCGCTTGCAGCTCGTGCTGTTCCACCTCGCGCTCCACTGAGAACGCCGAGGGCACACATTCAGACAGTTCATCAAGCGCAAGAAGCGTTTCACCGCTGCCGCGTTTAATGCGGTTTTCCGCTTTGACGAGATTCAAAGCGAGGTTTCGCGTTATTCTGCCGATAAACGCGCCCAGCGCTGTCGGGCGTTTATCCGGCATGAGATTCCACGCGCGAAAAAGCATATCGTTTACACATTCTTCAGC
>CAYRPD010000149.1:1325-3164 GCA_964426095.1 uncultured Oscillospiraceae bacterium
TATCCGGCATGAGATTCCACGCGCGAAAAAGCATATCGTTTACACATTCTTCAGCGTCATGGCTGTTGCCGCAAATATTGTAGGCAATCTTATGGCAATATGCGCCGTATTTCTTTTCCGTTTCGGATATGGCGGTGTCTGACCTTTGCCAAAACAGATCCACAATAGCGTTATCTTCCATACTGACCTCCTTTTATGTTGTTAAGGCCTTACATAATTAAAGACAACAAAATTGCGCAAAAGGTTGCATGAAAAAGAAAAAATATCTCTTAAAAATCAGCGGATTAAGTAAAAGTATTTAAGCCCATACATAAAAAGAGCCTCACCGAAGCAAACGGTGAGGCTCTTTTATACGCATTATGTATTAATCCTTAAAAGAGGGGATAAAATCCGTTCCCAGCTCCATCGCGTGCAAACGCACTTTCATCTGACTGGGTTTTTTGTTGTACATTGCCGTGCGTAGCTCGTCATCGGGGACAAACTGATAATATGTCGCGCAGAAAGCATCGAACATTTGGCGGTTTTTCGGCGTGAACTTGTTGAGATAAAGAACTATCCCCACAACACCGCCCGCAAAGAAGCTTATCATAAGATACTTTGCGCAAAAGCGAATTACCACAAACAGCACTATGGCTATAAACACCCCGCAAATTATGGCCGAAATAACGGTGTATCTTGTGGCGGACTTGTGCATAAGCCCCTCGCTCGTGCGGTTCATGTTTTTAATCATGGGGAAAGCCACGGTGAAGTTAAACAAAAACTGCCTGACAAAAAGGAAGAACCACAGCCAGCCGCCCAAGAAGAGAGCACCTGCCCACAATATCTTCATTTCCATAAAAACAACTCCAATCATAAGCCCGACAAAATTCGGGTGTTAATTCTGCGTTAAATAATAACACATCTTGCGCCGGGTTTCAAGAATATTTGTACAAGTCGGGCATAGATATTAGTAAACAAGCTGAGGAGAAGCAGATTATGGACTATGTTAAAACGGCTTTTGACCTGCTCCCGGCGGGGCTGGCGATGAGCGAAGAGTGCTGTATCTCTTCAAAGCCCGAAGAGCTGAGACTGCGCACGGGGGAGAGATTGACCGCATTTACAGCGGGAAAAGAGCATATTATATCCGACCGCGCCGTGCGTGAAGCGGATTTATCTGCCGTGTTGGAGCGCGCCACGGGCGCATCGCTTCATTCATATATGGACGAGCTATCCTGCGGCTATATAAGCTTCAAGGGCTTGAGAATCGGCGTGTGCGGAGTGGCCGCCGTGAAAAACGGAGAAATTGTTTCATTTAAGCGCCTAACCTCGCTCAACATACGAATCCCGGCTGGATTTACGGGCGATATGGAAACAGCGTACCGCGACCTTTCCCGCGAAAAAGGGGCAAGCGTTCTTATTATCTCCCCGCCGGGCGGGGGGAAAACCACGGCTTTGCGCGAGATAATAAGGCGCAAAGCAAATGAGGGCTACCGTGTAAGCGTAGTGGACGAGCGCGGCGAAATATCGGGCGGGGTGACTGACGGCATGGGCTTTGACCTTGGGCGGAGAAGCGATGTAATGATAAATGCGGATAAGCGCCGCGCAGCCATTATGATGCTGAGAACCATGAACCCCGATTATATAGCCGTAGACGAGATTACCCAAAGCGCGGATCTTGCCGTTATGCGGGAGATTGCGGGCTGCGGCGTGGGGATACTCGCAACAGCGCACACGCAGACGGCGGAAGCGATGAACAAGAGGGCGCTGTATCGCGCATTATTGAACGATGAAATATTTGACTACGCGCTGGAAATACATATTTCAAACGGAAAAAGAAGCTACGAATGCAGGAGACTGAAA
>CAYRPD010000150.1:0-3049 GCA_964426095.1 uncultured Oscillospiraceae bacterium
GGCGGCGCGCACGGGAATTACTCGGATTTAGCTTATAATTTCGACACCGAAAGCGGTGAGCGCATTACGCTTGAATCGCTCTCCGCCGATTCCGCGCAGCTTATCAAGTTTTTCTCCGACTATCTTATTAATATTGTCAAGATTTATAACGAAGAGGAAAACACTTATTATTCCGAGCGTCTCTACCCGGATTTGGTCGTTGAGGGCGAGGATAGCCCCATTGCCGCTCTTGTGCGCGATGGCGCATGGTATTTTAATAATGAAGGGATAGTGTTCTTTGCCCAGCCTTACGAAATCGGGCCGTATGCTTCCGGGATAGTTGAGTTTAACGTACCCTATACGGAGCTTGCGGGCGTGATAGACGATAAATATCTCCCGCTGGAGCATGATACCGAGCCGGGCGCGCTTAAACTGAAAGCGCAGAGCGAAGTAGAGGACGGATCTATTGAAATAATAGATAAGCTCACCGTGGACGAAAACGGCGAGGCACTTTGCTTAGAGGCTGTCGGCACAGTGTACGATTTGCGCTTTTCTCAGGTTGATTACATCGAGAGCTTTTATGAAACGGCGCGCCTTTGGGCGGCAAGCTATATGAGCGATTGCGTGTTGCAGCTTGAAACGCTCGTACCCGATGGGCTGCCCAAGCTCATGGTGAGCTATCGCGATGCAAACGGTGTGCTGACAAAGCTTCTTTTGACGCAAAGCGGCGAGAACGGCGCGTATATACTCATGAATGAGGCCGATATCGCGGCGGTAGGCTGATATACTAAGAAAAAACGTGAAAAAATATCAAAAAATCCGTTGATTTTGCTTGACAATGCTTTGCGGACGTGTTATTCTATTCAAGCCGCATTGAAGGGGTTTTAAGTTGGGCTGCGCCCGCACCTCAAGAGCGAGACCTGTAAAGAGGGAGGATATCTAAATGAAGCACGCAATCATCGTGACCGGCGGTAAGCAGTACCGTGTCGCCGAGGGTGACGTTATCTTTGTCGAGAAGATGGACGTTGCGGCGGGCGAGGCTGTTAAGTTCGATCAGGTTCTTGCCGTTATCGACGGCGAGACTGCCGTTTTCGGCGCACCCTGCATCGAAGGCGCAAGCGTTTCCGCAAATGTCGTTAAGAACGGCAAGAGCGCCAAAATCCGCGTCTACAAGATGAAGCCCAAAAAGGGCTACCGCAGAACTCAGGGTCACAGACAGCCCTACACCAAGGTTCAGATTGAAACCATCAACGCTTAATTTATTCCGCAACTGATATTGACTAAGAGGAGGGAAAACCTGAATGGCACATAAAAAAGGTATGGGTTCCACCAAGAACGGCCGCGACAGTGAGTCTAAGCGTCTTGGCGCCAAGAGAGCCGACGGACAGTTTGTTCTGGCCGGCAACATCCTTGTCAGACAGCGCGGAACTAAGATCCACCCCGGTACCAACGTTGGTAAGGGTAAGGACGACACTCTGTTCGCTCTCGTAGACGGCAAGGTGAAGTTCGAGCGCATGGGCAAGGACCGCAAAAAGGTCTCTGTTTACGAAGAAATCGCCCAGTAAATGTGACTTATAGGCCGGACGCTTGTCCGGCCTTTTCTTATGGAATTTCTACGGAGGTTTATTATATGGCATCCGCATTTGTAGATAAAGCGAGAATAAGCATCCACGCCGGTAAGGGCGGGGACGGTGCTGTCAGCTTTCACAGGGAAAAATACGTTGCGGCGGGTGGCCCAGACGGCGGGGACGGCGGTCGCGGCGGCAATATCGTTTTCACGGTTGATGATAATATGTCCACGCTTATGGACTTTCGCTATAAACGCAAGTATTCCGCCGGTAACGGCGCGAACGGCATGGGCAAGCGCTGCTACGGTAAGGACGGGGAGACGCTTTATATCAAAGTCCCTCGCGGCACGATAGTGCGCGACACCGAAAGCGGCGCGATAATGCACGATATGTCTACGGGCGAGGATTGGGTTGCCGCGCGCGGCGGCCGCGGCGGCTGGGGCAATATGCACTTTGCCACGCCTACCCGTCAAGTGCCGCGCTTTGCAAAGCCCGGCCTGCCCGGTGAGAGCCACGATATCACCTTGGAGCTTAAGCTCTTGGCCGATGTCGGCCTTGTTGGCTTCCCCAATGTCGGCAAATCCACGCTCCTTTCCGTCGTCAGCAAGGCGCATCCGAAGATAGCAAACTATCATTTTACTACGCTCTTTCCCAACTTGGGCGTTGTGTATGTTGATGAGGGCGTTTCCTTTGTCATGGCCGATATCCCAGGCATAATCGAGGGCGCGTCCGAGGGTGCAGGGCTTGGGCATGACTTCTTGCGCCATATTGACCGTTGCCGTCTGCTTGTTCATCTTGTGGATGTGTCCGGCTCTGAGGGACGCGACCCGGTTGAGGACTTTGACGCGATTTGCGCCGAGCTTCGCGAGTACAGCGGCGAGCTTGCGTCGCGCACGCAGATTGTCGCGGCCAATAAGTGCGATCTTGTTGAAGAGGGGAGCGACAATATTGAGCGCCTGAAAGCGCGCGTGGAAGAAGCGGGATACGAATTTTTTGAGTTGAGCGCCGTTACCCATATGGGAACGCGCGAGCTTGTCAAAGAATGCGCCCGCCGCCTTTCCGAGCTTCCGCCCATACTCAGCTTTGAAGCGGACTATGTCCCGCCCGAACCTGTTATCGACACTTCCGGCGACTTGGATATTCGCCACTTTGACGATATGTGGATTGTCGAAGGGCCTTGGCTTCAGCGCCTTGTCGCCACGGTCAATTTTGATGACTACGAAAGCCGTATGTACTTTGACCGCGTTTTGCGTGAATCCGGCGTATTTGAGCGCATGGAGCAAATGGGCGTTAAGGACGGGGACACCGTGAGTATGTACGACCTTATGTTTGAGTATAAGGATTGATTTTTCATAATCGCTTCTTCTGCCGCAATCGGTAGGGAACAGTAAAAAAGAATCGGGAGAGTAAAAGCTCTCCTGATTCTTTTTATCGCCCTTGCGATGCTTTACTTCATGCCGTTTTCGTAGGACTCGATCATCTTCTTGACCATCTGGCCGCCG
>CAYRPD010000151.1:0-1545 GCA_964426095.1 uncultured Oscillospiraceae bacterium
GCGCTTGAGCCGCTTTTAAACCCCGTTTGGGTGCTCATCTTTGACGGGGAGCGCCCCGGCGTGTTTGCCCTTATCGGCGGGGTTATCGTCATAGTCTCCATAACCTTGTGGACGCTTTTAGGGCAACGCGGCGAGAATAAAACCGAAACAAAAAGCGAGGCATAATAAATGCTTGACACTCTCAGCGAAAAAGCCAATAATCTGCCGCTTTTGCCGGGCGTGTACATCATGCTTGACGAGCACGGAGAAGTCATATACGTAGGCAAGGCTAAGAAGCTTAAAAACCGCGTATCAAGCTATTTCCACGGCGAGCATTTGCCTAAAGTCGCGGCTATGGTGGAAAAGGTGCGCGATTTCAATGTTATTGTTGCGGGAAGCGAGTTTGAAGCATTAGTGCTTGAAAACTCCCTCATTAAGCGACACAAGCCGAAATATAATATTCTTCTCAAAGATGATAAGGGCTATCCCTTTGTCCGCTTGGATATAAGAACAGAATACCCGCGCTTAAAGCTTGTCGGCAGACAAACAAAGGACGGTGCGCGCTATTTCGGGCCGTTCGGCGGGAGAAGCCAAACCTACGAGATAATAGAAACCATACAAAAGGCGCTTTTGCTGCCGCAGTGTAATAAAACCTTTCCCCGCGATATCGGCAAGGAGCGCCCCTGCCTTAACTATCAAATGGGCGTTTGCGCCGGGTGGTGCAGGGGAGACCCGGATGCGGAAGAATACCGCCGCAGAATTGCACAGGCTGTGCTGATATTAGAGGGCAAAAGCGAGGAGCTGACCGCCGAGCTTAAAGAGAAAATGGAGCTTGCGGCAGAGGAGCTGCGCTTTGAATACGCCGCCGAGCTTCGCGACAGACTTCGCGCCGTGGAAAGCCTTGCAAATAAACAGCGCGTTATATCCACCGCCTTTGCCGATACGGACGCTGTCGGCTTTGTGCGCGGGGCGAAGAGCTGCTTTGCCGTGCTGCACTTTGTAAACGGCGACCTTGTTGGGAAAGATGTTATAATGCTTGATGAGCCCTTAGAGGATGATAGCGAGGCCGTGGCGGATTTGGTTTTGCAGTACTATACCGCCCATAGGGGCGGCTGGCCTAAGTCCGTGCTGCTTCCGTGTGAAATCGACGCGCGCGAAGCTCTGGAAGAGCTTTTGAGCGAGGAGAGCGGACGGCGCATATATATTGATACCCCCAAACGCGGCGAGCGCATGAGGCTTATTGAAAGCGCACGCTTGAATGCGCGCGAGGAGATACAGCGCCGCACGACCGCCGCCCAGCGCACGAGCAAGACCCTTGAATGGCTTCAAAAAGCCTTGGAACTTGATGTGTTCCCCAAGCGCATAGAAGCCTTTGACGTTTCAAACCTCGGCGATACGGGCATAGTCGCGGCGATGACAGTTCACGTGGACGGAAAGCCCCTTAAGCGCGCATATAAGAAGTTTCGCATTAAGGATATGCCGATACGCGATGACTACGCCAGTATGCACCAAGCGGTTTACAGGCGCTTTAAGCACTATGTGGACGGGGACGAGAGCTTTTCCCCC
>CAYRPD010000151.1:1645-3037 GCA_964426095.1 uncultured Oscillospiraceae bacterium
AACACGGCTCTTGCGATATACGATTATTTTCACAGCGAAACAGGAGATAAATAAATGAGAGTTATTACAGGCTCGGCGCGCGGCAGACGCTTAAAAACCCCGGATAATTACGACATTCGCCCGACAACGGACAATGTAAAGGAAGCGCTTTTCAATATCATTCAGTTTGATGTTGAGGGGCGGCGCGTGCTGGATTTGTTCGCCGGGACGGGGCAACTCGGTATAGAATGCCTCAGCCGAGGCGCGGCGGAAGTCATATTCACGGACGAGAGCAGCGCGGCAGTGAAGATAATAAAAGAAAACCTCAAAACCTGCGGCCTGACGGCCAAGGTTTTGCAGACGGACGCGCTTGCTTTTTTGCGCAGCGGGCAAAAATTCGATGTTATTCTTATTGACCCGCCCTATGATTCGCCTTTGTATGAAGAAGTGCTGAAAACCATCAATTTGGTTGACATATTGTCGGATGGTGGTATAATAATAGTTGAAGCTCGCCGAGATAAAGAGCTTCCGGAGCTTGCCGAACCTTATAAAAAAGTACGTGAATACGTTTACGGCAAGGTCAAGCTTTGTAAATACGTTAAAGCTTCTTAATTGGGAGACACAGCATGAGAACTGCTATTTGTCCGGGTAGCTTCGACCCGATTACGCTTGGGCATCTTGATATTATATCCCGTGCGGCAAAGATATTTGATGAGGTTGTTGTTTGCGTGATGAAAAACGCATCCAAAACTTCGCCGATGTTCAGCGTTGAGGAGCGCGCGGATATGGTTCGCCGCGTCACGGCGAATTATCCGAATGTCCGTGTGGAGACCCCGGACGGGCTTTTGGCCGAGTATGCCAAGAACTATAAGGGTTGCACCGTTGTGAAAGGGCTTCGGGCGGCTTCCGATTTCGACTATGAATTTCAAATGGATCTTCTCAACAAGAAGATTAACCCCGAAATGGAAACCATGTTTCTCACGGCGAGCGCGAAGTTTACGTTTTTAAGCTCGTCCATGGTGCGCGAAATGGCAAAGTACAATGCGGACTTAACCGGCTTGGTGCCGGATGAAATAATAGGCGACATTCAAAACAAAGCTTTGCAATGGAGGAATGGTTAATGGATAACAGCACAGATATTATTGAGCTTCTTGATATCCTTTACGGCATGGTTACCGAGGCTTGGGGCGTTCCCCTCGGCAACGACAAGTGTATAATTGAGCGCGAAAAGGCAGTTGATATTATCAATGAGATTAAGGCCAATCTTCCCAGCGCGCTTGCCGAAGCCAAGCGCCTTGTTTCCGCGCGCGATGAGTTTATCGGCAACGCCAAGCGCGAGGCCGAGGCCATGCGCAAGAGCGCCGAGGAAAAGTCCAAGGCCATGATTGAGGAGCAGGAGATTGTCCGCGTTGC
>CAYRPD010000152.1:0-3032 GCA_964426095.1 uncultured Oscillospiraceae bacterium
TTTTATCTCACGCTGCCCAAGTAGCCCTCTAAAATGAGGCTTGCGGCGACTGCGTCCACCGTGCGGCGGTGGGCGCGTTCTTTTTTGCCCGTGGCGTGGAGAATGGCGTGCGCCTCTATGCTCGACCGGCGCTCATCCCACAGCGCAACCGGCAAGCCGCTTGCCGCTTCCAGCTCCTTGGCAAGCTCCCGCGATATCGCGGCGCGCTCGCCCTCCGTGCCGTCCATGTTCTTCGGCAGCCCCAGCACGAGCTGCCCCACATCGCGCGAAGAAGCCTCGGCGCAAATGCGCTCCACCGCCCGCGCGCGATCCCATTCCTGCATCGTCCACGCTTCGCCGCAGATAAGCCCCGTCAAATCCGACACAGCCAAGCCAATCCGCGCATCGCCGTAATCAATCGCCATTATACGCATACTCTCACCTCTTCACTTCAGCCCGAAGCAGGCGCGGATTTCGCCCGCAGAGTAGAGCGAGCCGACAGCGCACACAACGCCGTCGCGCCCGGCCGCGTCCTGCGCGGCGGCCACGGCCTCGGGGATAGTCTCCGCCACGGTGACGGGCTTTCCGAAGCGCCCGAGCGCCGCACCCAAGTCCGCCGCAGAAAGCGCGCGGGGGCTGTTCGGCGCAATGCAGACATACTCGTCCGCTTCTCTGTTCAATATATCGGTCAGGCTCATATAATCCTTATCCGCAAGCACACCAATAAGCAGCACGTGCTTTTGGCCGGGGAAGTAGTGCTCCAAATTCTCCGCCACGGTCTGAGCGCACTGGGGGTTATGCCCGCCGTCTACTATAAAATACGGCTCCTCGCCCACAAGCTCAAAGCGCGCAGGCCAGCTCACGGCGTACATCCCGTGCTCCACATCGCTCTCGTCCAGCGCCCAGCCGCGCGCGCGAAGAATCTCCACCGTCTCTGCCGCAACGGCAGCATTTTTGAGCTGATGCGCGCCCAAAAGCGGCAGGGCGTAGGCGCTGCCCTTGTAAGAGAACACCTGCCCGTCAAGGCTGTCAAATTCGCTTTCTATCTTTGTAAAGTCCGCCGTGTGGAGCTTTGCGCCCTGCTTTTCGCACTCGGCGCGTATAACCGCCGCCACGCTCTCGCTCTGCTCGTAGATAACGGTGTCGCACCCCGGCTTTATTATCCCGGCCTTTTCCCACGCGATTTTTTCCACCGTGTCACCGAGCACGGCGGTATGGTCAAGGCCGATGTTCATAATCACGGCCGCTTCCGGCGTTTTTATCACGTTTGTCGCGTCATACCGCCCGCCGAGGCCGACTTCCAGCACCACAATGTCGCACTTTTCCTCGGCGTACCACACCAGCGCCGCCGCCGTCATCAGCTCAAACTCCGTAGGGTGCTCGTCCATCGCGTCGGCAAGGGGCGCAATGCGCGTGACGATATCGGCCAGCACATCGCCCTCTATCTCCTTGCCGTTTATGCGCATACGCTCGGTAAAGCGGGCAAGGTAGGGCGAGGTGAAAAGCCCGGTTTTGTACCCCGCCGCTTTCATTATCGAAGCGAGCATCGCCGAGGCGCTGCCCTTGCCGTTCGTCCCGGCCACGTGGACATACTTGAGCTTGTCCTGCGGGTCGCCCAAGCGGTGCATAAGCTCGCTTATGCGCTCCAGCCCCGGCTTTGAGCCGAAGCGCTCCGTGCCGTGTATATAATTAAGAGCCTCATTATAGTCCATAATCTTACCTCTTTGCCTCACTATATTGTGCCTTATTTTGTCCGTGAGATACTATATCACGATTATACCCCGTCCGCAAGAGAAGTGTTGCCCTTTTGCGGCGAATTTGTGCCGAAAAAGCTTTGAAAAATCGCCAAAAAACTGTTGACTGCGCAAGCAAGCTGTGCTATATTATGTATTACCTGTCGATAGAGAGGTCAGTTTTTGCGCGCTTTTTTATCCGGCGCGCGAGGCGGACAAGTCTTTCACAGGGAGGCAATGCTCGGCCTGTGGCTGAGTAAATAAAATAGGAGGTGCCGAAAATATGGCTGCTGACGCAAGAATCAAAATCACACTCAGGTGCGAAGAATGCAAGCAGAGAAACTACAACACGGTTAAGAATAAAAAGAACACTTCTGACCGTCTGGAGCGCAACAAGTATTGCCCCTTCTGCAGAAAGCACACCAAGCACGTGGAAACCAAGTAATTCTGAAAGGATGCGTGAAAATGGCTGACGAAAAGAAGACTAACTCCGCTCCTGCAAAGCCTGTCACCGCCGTCAAGAAGGACGATGCCAAGCCCGGTTTCTTCAAGAGAATCGGCAAGTGGTTCCGCGAAATGAAAAGCGAGCTGAAAAAGGTTATATGGCCCACGAAGAAAACCCTTTTCAACAACACTCTCGTTTCCCTCGTTATGATGGTGGCTTCCGCAGTGGTTATTTGGGGCTTTGACGAGCTGGCACAAATGCTTGTCAGAGCGCTGTTCATGCTGGCGGGTTAAAGAAGATGGCTGAAGAAGCGAAATGGTACGTTGTTCATACGTACTCCGGTTATGAAAACGCAGTGGCGGCCGCAGTGATGAAAGCCGCCGAAAACCGCAAAATGACAGACCTGATTAAAGAGGTCAGCATTCCGTTGGAAACCGTCACGGAGATAGTGGACGGCAAGGAAAAGACGGTTGACCGCAAGGTGTTCCCGGGCTACGTGCTCGTGAAGATGATCCTTACGGACGACAGCTGGCACCTTATTCACAATGTCCGCGGTGCAACGGGCTTCGTAGGCTCGGACGGCAAGGCCATCCCCCTGACGGAGCAGGAGATCTACGCTCTCGGCGTTGAACGCAGAGAAATCGTCGTAGGGTACGCCCTGGGCGATGAGGTCAAGGTCAATGACGGGCCTTTGGCCGGGTTCAACGGCATTGTCGATGAGCTTGAACCCGATAAGAACAGGGTTCGCGTCGTCGTTTCCATGTTCGGAAGAGAGACTCCCGTGGATCTGGAGCTTGACCAAGTCGAGCTTATAAAAGATTAATAAGAAAGAGGTGCTGTAAATGGCACAGAAAGTAGTAGGATACGTTAGATTC
>CAYRPD010000153.1:0-2883 GCA_964426095.1 uncultured Oscillospiraceae bacterium
ATGCGGAAAGGAGCGATGGGATCATTCTCGGCGGTTGCCAGAGAGGTGGTGCCGTTCAGAACGTCATCAAGCTCGTTCATGCCCAGCTTGTCCAGAGCCTTTCTGGTCAGGGTGTTCTTGACAACAGTGTACTCGATGCCTTCCTTGCGCAGCTCGGTACGAAGTGCGGTGTCCTCGCTCACGGTGATACCCTTGTAATCAACGAGGATGCCGGCGCTTGCGCCCTTTATACGCTCGGCAAGTGCTTCGACTATTGCCTGCTTTTCGCTAAGAACCTTTGCGTTTGGCATGTGTGATTTCACCTCCGTAACGATGGTCACGCTCATAAAGAAAGCCCCTGCGCATAAACGCAAGGACACAAAAACAATCAAGATATTGTTGATGTCCTCGGCAGGATTTACGGCCTAAGCCACCTGCTGTCTTCGGAGCGCTCAAATAATATACACTATATTTTCTCCCCTGTCAAGGCTTTTCTTTGCCCTTTTGGGAAAAATTTTTCACCGTCTTTTGTACGTACTCGGATTTAACCAAAAAGTATATCACGCCGCACTGCACCGGCAGCATCACCGCAAGCTGCACCGCGCGTGTGGCTAGCAGCGTCGTGTACTCCGTGCCCGAAAGCCACGATATAAGAAAGCTGTTTATTAAATAAGAAACCAGCACCGTGTTCCCTGCGCCTGCGAAAAAGGCATTTTTGAAGCTCGCCCTTCTATTATATAAAGCAAAGCCGAATATCACGCCCGTCAGCGCGGCGGAGAGCGTAAAGGGCGGGAAATATGCCCCCGTGGGGAAAAGCACGCTTCCCAGCAAATCGCCCAGTGCGGCGATTAAAGCCGCCCACGCAGGGCCGTAGGCCATCGCGCACACGGCAACGGCGGCAAACCCAAGGCCGAGCTTCATTATCGGCGTGTTAATCGCCAGTACTCGCGCGAAAAGCACATCCAGCGCCACAAGCAGCGCCGACACTATCAGCTTTTTGGTTGAGCTTTTAATCATAATCACGTCCTTTTCTCGCGTCACGGCGTATTATATACCGACTTGCCGATTTACGCAACTCTCGTTTTTGCATGAAAAATCTTTCTCCGGGAAATAATAATAGCTCAAACTAAAACCACCGCCGCGCGCTTTTTCGCGTGACGGGGAACGGAGAAGAGAATGCAGGGAAAAGTCGAGATATGCGGCGTGAACACGGCAAAGCTCCCGGTATTGCGCGGTGAGGAAACGAAAAGGCTTTTGCAGCGCGCCCAAGGCGGGGACAAGGCTGCGCGTGAGGAGCTTATATCGGGCAATCTCCGCTTGGTTTTAAGCGTGGTGCAGAAGTTTGCAAACCGCGGCGAGAGCATGGACGACCTTTTTCAAGTCGGCTGTATCGGGCTTATAAAGGCCATTGACTGCTTTGATTTAACGCAAAACGTGCAGTTTTCGACCTACGGCGTGCCGATGATAGCGGGGGAGCTGCGCCGCTTTCTGCGCGACCACAGCGCCATTCGCGTCTCCCGTTCCATGCGCGACACGGCTTATAAAGTTTTGCAGGTGAAAGAAAAGCTCACAAACGACAATGGCCGCGAGCCGGATGTGGAGACTATCGCCAAGGAGCTGGGCATACCCCGGCAGGATGTGGTTTTTGCCATGGAAGCCATATGCGACCCCGTCTCGCTCTATGAGCCGGTTTTCTCCGATGCCGGGGAGAGCGCCACCGTGATGGATCAGATAGGCGACACGCGCAACACCGATGAGCATTGGATCGAGCAGATAGCGCTGGAAGAGGCCATGCGCCGCCTCAGCCGCCGCGAAAAACACATTTTGGCATTGCGCTTTTATGACGGACGCACCCAAATGGAAGTCGCCAAAGCCGTGGGGATATCGCAGGCGCAGGTCTCGCGCCTTGAAAAGAATGCCATAAATCAAATAAAAAAGAATATTTCCGCATAAAAATTCGCAAATTCGGCGCAAACGTTTGTCCTATTCTGTAAAGTAATTAATAAGTTGTTAAAATATATACAAAAGTCCGTATATGTCTGACTTTTTACGCTCTACAGTGCCAAACACCCTGTTTGGCACTGCTTTTGCGTGACTTTATGTGCCATAAGTGGGATATAAAATCAATAATAAATGCTTATAGAGCTATGCATAGAGCTATATGTAGGTTCATTCGTTTTGCGGATTTCCCAAAAGCCTAATTAGAGGATAAAATTATACTAAAGTTTCACTTGGTGTGACAAAATACGGGAATAAATATTCCGTCAGCATATACTCACCGTGTATAAGGAGGCATATTATGAGTTACGTACCTGCCGAGAATCGTTATGAACAAATCCCTTACCGCCGTTGCGGCAAAAGCGGAATTCTCCTGCCCTCCCTCTCTTTGGGGATGTGGCACAATTTTGGTAACATAACACCTTTTGGCAATCAGCAAGCCATACTCCGCAAGGCCTTCGACCTCGGCATTACGCACTTTGACCTTGCCAATAACTACGGCCCTCCCTACGGTGAAGCCGAGCGCAACTTCGGCATCCACTACGACCGCGACTGGCACACCCACCGTGATGAGCTTATCATCTCCACCAAAGCCGGTTACGATATGTGGCCCGGCCCTTACGGCGACCACGGCAGCAAAAAGTACCTCATTGCTTCGCTCGACCAGTCCTTGAAGCGTATGCACCTTGACTATGTTGATATCTTCTATCACCACCGCCCCGACCCCGACACGCCTATTGAAGAGACTATGGGCGCGCTTGATCAGATAGTCCGCAGCGGCAAGGCGCTTTATGTCGGTATCTCCAACTATTATAATGCAGAGCAAGCCCGCACCGCGATTAAAACCCTTCGCGAGCTTGGCACGCCCATGCTCATCCACCAGCCCAGATACTCCATGATGAGCCG
>CAYRPD010000154.1:0-2882 GCA_964426095.1 uncultured Oscillospiraceae bacterium
ATTTTATCCGCAAGCTCGCTGTATTCGTCTTTCAGCACGCGCTCGCACTCGGCGATTATAAGGTCACCGCCCTTGCCGCTCATCACGCGGCCGAGCAGCAGCACGTGGCGGAAGCTGTACATACTGTGATACTGCACGAGAGAGTGCGCAAGGTACACGCCTATGCTGCGGTAAACGGCGGCGGCGCGCTCATCGCCCTCGTTCATCAAGCCCTGCACCACTTTCAGCTTCTCCGCCGGGGACAGCGCCGCGTCCAGCTCAATGCCCGCGCGGGGGGCAAGCTTAATAACGCCGTCCTGCGAGAAGTATTTCACGCCGCACCCGATATCCAGCGACCATTCATCCTGCATAGCGCCGGGGTTTGCGTCCACGGGGATGAAAGCAAGCTCGTTGAGCCAGCCGGTAACACAGCCGTTTTCGTCCACATAGCCGCCGGCCTCGCTCGTGCCCATTGCGATGCCGAGAATGTTCGTGTCCTCAAGGCTTATTGCCCCTGCAAGCGCGGTCACATCGCCGTCATTAAATACATTGAACGGCACATTGCCGAAAGTGTCGGTAATGGCGCGGATGTAAATGTCCTTAACTTTCTTTTCGTAAAGCTCTTCCGGCACTTTGAGGAAGAGGGAAGCGCTCATGGTGCGGTCATTTATATAAATACCGGCGGAGGAAACGCCCACCGCGTCCACGCGCGGCATATGCTCCGCCGCCGCCTTGAGCGCGGAAACTATGCCGTCATAGTGATAATCGGGGTCGGGGTTCGTTTTCGGGAACCAAACAACCTCTTCTGAGTAAACTGTTTCACCGTCAATCACGGCGGAAACCTTGCGGTCGCTTCCGCCCGCGTCAAAACCGATGCGGCAGCCGTCAAAGTGGCCGCCTGCGGGCTTGGGCGAATCCTTGGCCGCGGGGAGCTTGTCGGTATAGCACACTTCAAAGGGGCGCTCGTATATATTCGAGAAGAAGTTTTCATCAAAGGCTTGGCACCCGGTGGGGGAGAAGCAGTCCTTAATATAATCGTATATATCGCGGTTGCCGCTGATGTATACGCGCCAGCCGCCTTTCATCCACAGCACTGACTTGACAAGGCGGCGGATATAATATCTGTCTGCCTCGCGCATATCGGGTGTGCCGTGAATAAAGGTGTTGATAGATGCCATTTCGCCGTTCGCGCGTTCCACGGCCACGCCTATCGGCTCTTTCGCCGTGGCGAGAAACGCCTGATTGAACAAATAAAGCGGGAAGAAATCTTTGTCAAGCTCCGGCAGGTTTTTAACCTTTGCCTCAATACCGAGATAATTCATGTTAGCTTCCTCCGAGTAAATTTATATGTCTGTCTCATCGACTGGAAATATTATATCATGTCCTTTCGTCCTTGTCACTACTCCAAGCTGAAACTTCTTGTGAAAAAAGTGTTGAAAAACGTATGCGCCGATGTTAGTATGTGTTTATAAAGCCTCGTCGAAGGGAGACTTAACGAACTATGGATAGAAATAAGCTTCGCCAAACGCGCGAATGGATACGCTCCGAGCTGGAAACGTCCGTTAACTTTTGGCTCAAAAACGGCATGGACAGCGTCAACGGCGGTATTTACACCTGCTTAGACCGCGAGGGCAAGGTTTACTCCACGGATAAAAGCGTGTGGATGCAAGGGCGCGCGGGCTGGATATTTGCATATTTGTGCAGTGTTTACGGCGTGCGTGAAGAGTGGCTGAACGCGAGCAAAAGCTGCATTGACTTTATGGAGCGCCATTGCATAAACCGCGCGGCGGGCAATCGAATGTACTTCACCGTCACGGCGGACGGTAAGCCCCTGCGCCAGCGGCGCTACTGCACGTCCGAGCTTCACTATGCCTTGGCAAATGCCGAGTATTACGGCCTGACGGGCGAAGAGGAGTATCTTCGCCGCGCCCGCTTCGGCTATGAAGTCTTTTGGGGCTTGAACCACGGCACTATGCCCGACCCTCTTAATCTACCGCCGAAAGTTGATCCCGCCACGCGCCCCGGCCGCTCGTTCGGCGCGCCGATGATATGCCTTAACCTTACGGAAGTGATGCTTCGCGTGGACAAGGAGAACAAAGCCCTCTATGAAAAGCGCGCCGAAGCGTGCGTGGAGGAAATGTTTAAATATAATGTACACCCGGAGCTTAAATGCGTGCTGGAAAATGTCGCGCCGGACGGGGAAGCGCGCTTGGAGTATACCGACGGGCGCACCGTCATTCCCGGGCATGACATGGAGGGCGTTTGGTTTATCTTGGAGCACGCCAAGCGCACCAATGACACTGACCTTTTAGCCGCAACGGAAAATGTGTTCGACTGGGCGGCTGAAATGGGCTGGGATAAGGAATACGGCGGGCTTTTATTCATGTGCGATGCGCTCAATAAGCCCATGGAAGCTTATGAGCACGACATGAAGCTTTGGTGGCCGCATAATGAAATGCTTATCTCCGCGCTCATGCTCTATAGAGATACGGGCAAGGAAAAATACCTCGATTGGTTTTACACGGTGCTTGACTACTGCCGCGCGCACTTTGTCGATACCGAGCACGGCGAATGGTACGGCTATCTCCGCCGTGACGGCAAACCCACCGAGCCGCCCGTTAAAGGCTCTACGTTTAAAGGCCCGTTCCACCTGCCGCGCAGCCTCATCATGTGCGACACGATGATAGGCGAAATCTTAGGCGAATAATGGAGGGAAGTATGAAAAATTACATTGACGCGCTTATAAACTATGCCCTTGAAAAAGAGCTTATAGCCCCCTGCGACAGCGCATATTGCTATAACCGCATTTTGGAGCTTATGCGCCTTGACGAAGCCGCGCCCACTGCGGCGCTTTGCGCGAATGCGCCCTTGTGCGACATTCTCTCCGCGCTTACGGATAACGC
>CAYRPD010000155.1:0-2877 GCA_964426095.1 uncultured Oscillospiraceae bacterium
CGACCTTGACTGGCGCAACATCGTAAACCCCGCCACAAAGCGCTGACGCACCGCGTTTGAGAGGTGTTGGGGGGCTTCCTGTGGAGTTTCAGGCCACCGGGGGTTATCCCTATGCTCGCCTAGACTGAGCGTAAAGGACGATGGGGGTTGTCCCCCATGGTTGCCTGTAGGCCGGTATCATTGCGGCAGTTTTGGGTTTAGTGCGACAGTGTGATAGCGCATGGCAGGTTTCTTACATTGTACGTATAAGACGTAGGCAGTACGTAGGCAACATGGGGACAACCCCCATCGCCCTACACCGTACCAACGTACAAGCGAGCAGAGGGATAACCCCCATCGCTCTCTACGCACGGCACAAAGCAAGCAAAACGGGGTGAACACCCCGGCGGCTCATGCCGCATACTCAGCCCCCACGGTAGGGGGCTGTGCGCCGTTTATTTGATTGAATGAGATGAAAGGAATTATGTGATATGGCAAAGGTTTCTCCGCGCACATTGTCCGGCTTTATGGAGCTTCTGCCCGCGCAGCAGCAGAAAATGGAGCGCATGAAAGAAACGCTCCGCCGCTGTTATGCCTCTTACGGCTTTGCCCCCCTTGATACGCCCGTTATCGAGTCTGCCGAGGTGCTTTTGGCAAAGGGCGGCGGCGACACGGAAAAGCAAATCTACCGCTTTAATAAGGGCGACAGTGATTTGGCCTTGCGCTTTGACTTGACCGTGCCCTTGGCAAAGTATGTCGCCGCGCACTACGGCGAGCTTACTTTCCCCTTCCGCCGCTATCAGATAGGCAAGGTTTATCGCGGCGAGCGCGCCCAGCGTGGGCGTTTCCGCGAGTTTTACCAAGCGGATATTGACATTATCGGCGACGGGAAGCTGGATATAATCAACGAGGCGGAAATCCCCGCCATTATCTATGATACCTTTACCGCCCTCGGCCTTAAAAAGTTCAAAATCCGCGTGAATAACCGCAAGCTTTTGAACGGCTTTTATGCCATGAACGGCATGAGCGAGCGCGCCGGGGACATTATGCGCACTGTCGATAAGCTTGACAAGATAGGCGCGGAAAAGGTCAAGCAGCTTCTTATAGATGAAGTGAAAATGCTGCCCTGCAAGGCGGAAAACGTGCTCGACTTCATGGCGATAAAGGGCACGAACGCCGAGGTTATCGCTGCGCTTGAGCGCTATCGCGGCATGGACGAAACCTTTGACACCGGCCTTGACGAGCTTATAACCGTCACGAAGTATTTGGCCGATTTCGGCGTGCCGGAAGAGAATTTTGCCGTTGACCTCACGATAGCAAGAGGGCTTGACTACTACACCGGCACGGTTTATGAAACCGAAATGACCGAGCACCCGGAGATAGGCTCTGTCTGCTCCGGCGGGCGCTATGACAGCCTTGCCGAGTATTACACGGACAAAACCCTGCCCGGCGTTGGCATTTCGATAGGGCTGACAAGGCTTTTCTACGTTTTGGGCGAGCAGGGGTTGCTGTCCGATGAATGCGTGAGCGCGCCGTGCGATGTCCTCGTCATTCCCATGACGGAAGAGCTCGGCTACGCCATTTCCGCCGCCGCGCAGCTTCGTGCGAGCGGGATACGCACCCAGCTTTACAGCGAGAAGAAGAAATTCAAGGCCAAAATGAGCTATGCCGACAAGCTCAATGTGCCGTATGTCATATTTGTCGGCGAGGACGAGATACGCGAAAATGTGCTTTCCGTAAAGGATATGAAAACCGGCGAGCAAAGAAAGCTCACGGTGCAGCAGGCCGCCGATGATATCGCTTCCGAGCTTGACGAGCGCGCGGCGTATCCGCTCATAGTTGATTAAGGTTTCCGTTTATTTTGAGATAGAAGAGAGGCAATTATTATGTTTCAGTCACGTACACATACCTGCAATGAGCTTCGCTTGGCAAACGCCGGTGAAAAGGTGAAGCTTGTCGGCTGGATGGAGAATGTCCGCGAGGTGGGCAGCAACTTTGCTTTCGTTGTTCTGCGCGATTTTTACGGCACTACGCAGATTGTCATCGAGAGCGAGGACATGATGAAGATAGTCAAGTCCGTCAACAAGGAGTCCACCATTTCCGTTGAGGGCACCGTGCGCGAGCGCGCGAGCAAAAACCCCAAGCAGGATACGGGCGATGTGGAAGTTGTGCCGGAAAAGATAGAGATTCTCGGCAAGTGCCGCTATAACGAGCTGCCCTTTGAAATCAACCGCAGCCGCGAGGCCGACGAGACCGCGAGATTGAAGTATCGCTATCTTGACCTGAGAAACCCCGCTGTGAAGCAGAACATCATTCTCCGCTGCAATGTCATCGCCGCCCTGCGCCAAGCCATGACCGAGCACGGCTTTTTGGAGATTACCACCCCTATCCTCACCGCGTCCTCTCCCGAGGGTGCGCGTGACTATCTTGTCCCGGCGCGCAAGCACCCCGGCAAGTTCTACGCTCTCCCCCAAGCGCCCCAGCAGTTTAAGCAGCTTCTTATGACCTCCGGCTTTGACCGTTATTTTCAGATTGCCCCGTGCTTCCGCGATGAGGACGCGCGCGGCGACCGTTCCCCCGGCGAATTTTATCAGCTTGACATGGAAATGGCATTTGCAACGCAAAATGATGTTTTTGCCGTGCTTGAGGATGTTTTGCCCCCGATTTTCGCGAAGTTCGGCACGTATAATGTCGCTTCTTCCGCGCCCTTTAAACGCATAGGCTACGTTGAAGCTATGGAGCGCTACGGCTCGGATAAGCCGGATCTGCGCATTGATTTGCACGTTGAGGACATCACCGCCCTCACGCGCGACACGGAATTTGCCCCCTTTAATGCTGAAAACGCCGTTGTCAAGGCCGTTGCCGTTTCCGACTGCGCCTTGACGCGCAAGCAGATAG
>CAYRPD010000156.1:0-2860 GCA_964426095.1 uncultured Oscillospiraceae bacterium
TCCCCTATACTATTCACCACATGAAATTACTCGTTGAGCAAATATTTAATAACAAGGAAGCAGCGGCGCTCCCGGAGCTGGCGGAGCGCGGCGGGCTTCCTGCGCTCGTTTCAGGGCTGTCGGCGGTGCACAGGGCAAACCTCGCCGCCGCGCTTCGCCTCAAGCTTGACCGCCCGCTGGTGGTAATCTGCCCGGACGACACCTCTGCCGAGGGCATGGCAAAGGATCTTGCCGCGATGCTGGGCGAGCAGGTCGAAACCCTCATCACGCGCGACTTCACCTTTTATGCATCCGAAGCGGCCTCGCGCCAAAATGAGCAGCGGCGCATCGCCGCGCTCCATAAGCTCGCCGAGGGCAGGGCAAGCGTAATAACCGCGTCCGTGTCCGGCCTTACTCAGCGCACCATGCCCGCCGACACGCTGAAAGCGGCAGCGCTTACACTGGATATGTCCGTCCCCTGCGCGATAGAGGACGCGGAGCGCGCGCTCATAAACTGCGGCTACACCCGCTCGGAGCAAGTTGAGGGGCAGGGGCAGTTTGCCCGCCGCGGCGGAATACTGGACTTTTTCTCCCCCGGCGCTATCCAGCCGGTGCGCGTGGAGTTTTGGGGCGATGATATTGATTCCATGGGCTGCTTTGACCCCGACACTCAGCGCCGCGATGAGCAGATTACTTCCTGCACCATTCTTCCCGCCGCCGAGACCCTGCCGCAGCTTACGCAAGGCGGCGTTGACGCGCTCGCGCGCGAGATAGAAGCGTTTGCGGAAAAATACGCCCGCAAACGCACAAGCGAAAACGCCAAAACCCTCGCCGCTACACTGCGCGCGGACGCGGAGCGGATAAAGAACAACGTCATAATGCCGGACGCGGACAGATACCTGCCCGTGATATACCCCTTTGCCACGGCCTTGGACTATCTGCCGCCGGACGCGGTGATTATAATGGACAGACCCACCCGTTGCGGCGAGCACGCGCGCGAATACGCAAAGGAGCTGGCGGCGGATGTAGCCGAGCAGCAACGGCGCGGCGAGCTTGCCATGACGGCGGAGGGGTACTACTTCGGCTTTGACGCGCTGATGACGCGCCTTGCGGATTGGCCGCTGTACATGACGGACGCGTTTACGCTCTCGCGCGTACCCATAGAGCCGAAAACCATAGTCAGCATACCGGCAAAGCAGCTCCCCTCATACGCCGGGAGCGCACAGGCCGCGGCAGAGGATGTGAAGCTCTATCTAAAGGACAAATACCGCGTTGTCGTGCTCGCCTCGGACGAGCGGCGCGCGCGTGTGCTGGAGGATTTCTTCACCAACAACGGAATAAAGGCCGCATTCACCCCGCAAGCGGAAGCGATACCCGAAGAGGGCAAATGCATAATCACGCTCGGCGCGATTTCCGCCGGGATAGAGTACCCCGGCTTGCGCCTTGCCATACTCACGGACGCGCAGCTTTTGCGCGCCGGAGCGAAGAAGAAAAAAGCCGCCGCAAAGAAGCTGCCCGCCGGGCGTGAAAGAATAAACTCCTGCGCGGACTTGGCCGTGGGTGACTACGTGGTGCACGAAAACCACGGGATAGGGCGCTTCGCGGGCATTGTGAAAATGCAGGTGGACGGCTTTGAAAAGGACTATATAAAGCTGGCCTACGCGGGGTCGGATACGCTGTATGTCCCCGCCACGCAGCTTGACCTCGTCAGCAAGTACACCGGCGGCGGGGAAGAGCGGGTGGTGAAGCTGTCGAAAATGGGCGGCACGGACTGGGCGAAAACCCGCTCGCGGGCAAAGTCCGCCGCCAAGGACATGGCGCAAAAGCTCATCGCGCTTTACGCCCAGCGGCAGCGTTTGCCGGGATATGCTTTCTCGCCGGACAGCGAGTGGCAGCGCGAATTTGAAGATAACTTCGGCTACACCGAAACCGATGACCAGCTTCGGTGCATAAACGAGATTAAGGCCGACATGGAGCGCGCCGTGCCGATGGATAGGCTACTGTGCGGCGATGTGGGCTTCGGCAAAACCGAGGTGGCGATGCGCGCGGTGATGAAGTGCGTGCTGGACGGCAAGCAAGCGGCGATACTCGTCCCCACAACGGTGCTCGCCCAGCAGCATTACCAAACCGCGCTCCAGCGCTTTTTCGGCTTCCCGGTGAACATAGAGGTTTTGAGCCGGTTCAAAACCGGGGCGCAATCGACAAAGGCGCTCGCCGCAATCGCGAACGGGCAGTGTGACCTTGTCATAGGCACGCACCGGCTCTTATCCAAGGATGTGCATTTTAAAAACCTCGGCCTCTTAGTCGTGGACGAGGAGCAGCGCTTCGGCGTGACGCACAAGGAGCACATTAAAGAGCTGAGCCAAGGCGTGGATGTGCTGACGCTCTCGGCCACGCCCATTCCGCGCACGCTGAATATGGCGATGTCCGGCATACGCGATATGTCAACAATTGATGAGCCGCCCGAAAACCGTCTCCCCGTGCAGACCTTTGTTTTGGAGCACGACTGGGGTGTGCTGGCCGACGCTATGCGCCGTGAGCTACAGCGCGGCGGGCAGGTTTATTATCTCCACAACCGCGTAGACGATATTGACCGCACCGCCGTGAGAATCCGCAACCTTTTCGATGAAGAGGTGAGCGTGGCGGTGGCGCACGGGAAGATGGATAAGGCGATGCTGGCCTCGGTAATGGAGAGTATGTCCTCGGGCGAGGTGCAGATTCTAGTCTGCACCACGATTATCGAAACCGGCATAGATATCCCCAATGTCAACACCCTCATCATAGAGGACGCAGACCACCTCGGCCTTGCGCAGCTGCACCAAATACGCGGGCGCGTAGGGCGCTCCACGCGCCGCGCCTCGGCGTACCTCACGTTTAGGCG
>CAYRPD010000157.1:0-2761 GCA_964426095.1 uncultured Oscillospiraceae bacterium
AAAACCGAGGATTTGATAGCCATTCTCACCGAGCACGGCTGCACGGTTCACACCGTTGAAATGTAACGTACCGGATGAGCGACATAAAACCAAAGAGAGTGTAACGGCACTTTTCCGTTACACTCTCTTTTGCTGTATCCAGCGCCGAAAGGTCGGCACTGCGCAATTTTGCTTTACTCCGCCTTGCTCGCATCGAAATACGCCTTGGCATACTCGGCAATGTGCGGCACAACGTCCTTAATCACCACATTCGTGGTGTTGACGCAGAGGTCATAACCCTCGCGGTCGCCCCAGCGCGCGGAAGAAATAAGGTCGTGGTTATCCGCTCTGTTCTTGTCGATTTGGCGTATCTTGCGCTCAAGCTCGCGATCGGTCAAATGCTCGTCAGCGGTTGCGCGGGCGCGGCAGCGGGCAAGCTTCGCGTCCATGTCGGCATAAACGAAGATGCGAAACGGCTTGTAGGCTTCCAATATAGCGTCCGCACCGCGGCCGACTATCACGCAATCGCCCTTTTCGGCGAGACTGCGAATTATTTTGTGCTGCAAGCCCAAAAGCTGAGGGGCGCTGCTGTTGACAAAATAGTTGAGGGAAAGCGTGTGGGAAAAGGTCAGCGGGGTGCTGTAATGCAGGCTGTTGTCGAGAATATGCTCAACGTAGCCCGCGTCCATTTCCGCTTCCTCGGCGATTGCGGCGATTATCTCGCGGTCATAGTACGCTATACCGAGCGCATCGGCAAGCCGCTTGCCGACTTCGCGCCCGCCGCTGCCGAATTCACGGCTGACAGTGACAATACGCATAATATATACTTCCTTTACGTTAATATACAGTCTTAACGCCGGCGCTCTCACGCATCAAGCGCAACGAGCTTGCCCTGTACGACAAAGCGGGCATTGTCGTATTCGTAGGTGCAGGTGGAAAGGGTGATGACGCGGTCATTCGCCGTCACTTCCACATCGGAGCTAAAGTCGCTCTGCCCCTGCATTTTGGCAACCCAAGCCGCGTAATCCTCGGCAGAGTAGAAATCGCGGGTGTAGGTGTCGGAATCGTAATTGCAGATGTAGGCGGAGAACACTTCAATCTTATAATTCTGCTTGGGGGTGTTGAGGTAGATTACGGGGTGCTCTTCGTAGTAGCTCTGCTCCTTGTAGTTGAGGAGCGAGTTGAACATGGAGCCGTCTTTCATGTTGTGGCCGTAAATGACGGTGTTCGTGCCGGAAAACTCCGGGCCGCACTCGCAGTCAACAAACAAGGTGCCGCTGGAGTTATATGTACCGTCAAGCAGGTGGTGCAGATACTCATTGTTGTCGCTGCCCTGTGCCACGGGGTAATTAATCACGGTGCCCTCGCTGTAAAGCCAGCCGCACACATCCTCGTTTTGCGCAATGAGCTTTTCAAAGTCAACCGTAATGGGCGAAGTCTCCTTATCCTCAACGGGTTCGGCCTCGGTAACGGGCGCGTCCGTGGCGGCGGGGACTTCGGTGGAAACAAATTGCTCGCTCAGCTCGTTATAGGTGCGCTGGGCAACTTTATATTCATTGAGCGTGGAAAAAAGCTTATATCCGCTGAAGCAGAACACGCCCAGGCAGACAACGCACAGCGCGATAAGCAAAATTCTTAAGGTTTTATTCATGGCATACAGCCTCCCGATTATCAGTTTGCGGAGTTTTCTTTGTTACAAAATCTATTATACAGCATTTGCGCAAAAAAGGGAAGAGGGAATTATGTAAATCTGTGAATTTGAGCAAAAACCTCCGTGCCGTTGTTAGACGCGCTCGAAGCGCAGTTTGTTCCGCGCGGCGAGCATTTTTGTTGACATTCCGTGCATCGTGTATTAGTATCAGCCGTGAAAAAGAAGAAACGGAGATACGGAAATGAGCAAATTGAAAGGAAACGGCGCGCTTCTCGGCAGTGTGCTGATAATCACGGCGGGCATATTTTGGGGCAGTATGGGGATATTCGTGCGCGCGTTGACGGAGTACGGCTTTAACTCCATTCAGATAGTTGCCCTGCGCCTGACGGTGGCGGCGGTAGCGTTTACGCTGCTGAGTGTATGCCTCGGCGGCAGGAAAGGGCGCATTGCCGCGCGGGATATCCCGCTTTTCCTCGGCCTCGGCTTGGGGAGCATACTGTTCTTCACTGTCTGCTACTTCACGGCTATCAGCATGATGACTCTTTCCATGGCCGCGATATTGCTTTATACCTCGCCCATTTGGGTTATGCTCATGTCCTGCATTTTCTTTAAAGAACGCCTCTCCGTGAAGAAGCTTGCGGCGCTTGCGTGCGCTTTCGGCGGGTGTATGCTCGTTTGCGGCATCGGCGGCGGGAATATAAGCGCGGCGGGGCTGGCAATCGGGCTGTGTTCTGGCTTGGGCTACGGGCTTTACAGCATTCTCGGCTCTGTAGCGCTGAGAAAGTACACTCCGCTCACGGTTACGGCGGGCACATTCGTTGTCGCAGCGCTGGGCGCGTGGTGCGTGTGCGCGCCGGGCGAGCTTGTCGGGATAGTCGCGGAGTGCGGCGATGTCGGCGCGCTTTTGCTGCTGGTGCTTGTGACGGGGCTTATCACGGCGGTCATTCCCTTTGCCGCGTATACCGTCGGCCTTAAATATACAGAGCCGGGGCGCGCGGCGATTCTCGCCACGGTTGAGCCTATGGTGGCTACGCTCCTCGGCGCTGTGGTGTTCGGCGAGAGCATTACGCTCCTCTCCGCCCTCGGCGTGCTCCTCATCCTCGCCGCCGTTGTGCTGCTTAATATGAGGAG
>CAYRPD010000158.1:0-2730 GCA_964426095.1 uncultured Oscillospiraceae bacterium
CCATCGGCGAGCCGGGCACTCAGCTCACCATGCGTACCTTCCACACCGGCGGCGTTGCGGGTGACGATATTACGCAGGGTCTTCCGAGAGTTGAAGAGCTGTTCGAGGCTCGCAAGCCTAAGAAGATGGCCATCCTCGCCGAAATCTCCGGCACGGTCACGATTGACGAGGCCAAGAAAGGCGTTATGTACTCTATCACCGTTACCAACGAGGCCGAGGGCGAGACGGTTGTTTACACCGTGCCTCACTCTGCCGGTATCCTCGTTCACAACGGCGACCATGTCGATCGCGGCCAGGAGCTTACCTCCGGCGCGCTCAACCCGCATGATGTTCTCCGCATTCGCGGCACGAATGACGATGAATTCGGCCGTCAGGGTGTGCGCAGCTACATCACGAGCGAGGTTCAGAAGGTTTACCGTCAGCAGGGCGTTGACATTAACGATAAGCACATCGAAGTCATTGTCCGTCAGATGATGCGCAAGGGCAAGGTTGACGAAGCCGGTTCTACCGATCTTCTCTCCGGCTCTACCGTGGATATCAGCGTTATTAAGGACGCGAACAAGGCTATCCAGGAGCGCATTGACGCGGGCGAAGAGGGGCTCACCCTCGCCACCTACACTCAGCTTCTCATGGGTATCACCAAGGCTTCTCTTGCTACCGACAGCTGGATGTCGGCAGCCTCCTTCCAGGAGACCACCAAGGTGCTCACGGACGCGGCTATCAAGGGCAAGAAGGATCACCTTGTCGGCTTGAAAGAGAATGTCATTATCGGCAAGCTCATTCCCGCCGGTACCGGCCTTGAAGTCTACCGTGACTTTGAAGAGCAAACGGATGAATCCGTTGCCGCCGAGGCTGAGGAGTATGTTGACCTCACCGCGCTTGTCAACAAGACCAACGCACTTTAATCAATGCTTCAAAAAGGAGTGTATCACCCGATACACTCCTTTTTCCGAGGGTGAAATGCCATGTCGAACCGGAATAAAACCATAAATACGCCGCTAAATGAGGGCGGGGAATACCTTGCCCGGTGCTTAAAGGCGGCGGATATACGAGAGGGCGCAGAGTTAAAAGATAAAATCATCTGCGCCGATACGCTCGCCGTCTGCCCGCTTTTAGCGCGCGAGAGCGCCGACCTTATAATTGCCGACCCGCCGTATAATCTCCGCAAAAGCTACGATGGGACAGTCTTTAATAAACGCAATGAGCGCGAATATGAGGAGTATACGCGCGCGTGGCTTTCTGCCGTTGAGCCGCTTTTGCGCACGGGCGGCAGCATTTATGTCTGCTGCGACTGGGAAACGAGCATGGTTATAGGCCGCGTCCTCTCGGAGTTTTTCACCGTGCGCAATCGCATCACGTGGCAGAGGGAAAAGGGGCGCGGCGCAAAGCGCAACTGGAAAAACGCCATGGAGGACATATGGTTTGCCACGAAAGGCGAGGATTATACCTTTAACCTTGACGCGGTGAAGCTTCGCCGGAGAGTGCTTGCCCCTTATAAGCTCAACGGCAAGCCCAAGGACTGGGTGGACGCGGAAAACGGCGCTTATCGCGATACCTGCCCCTCGAATTTTTGGGATGATATCACCGTGCCCTTTTGGTCAATGGCCGAAAATACCGCCCATCCCACCCAAAAGCCCGAAAAGCTCATCGCAAAGCTCGTCTTGGCAAGCTCCGACCCCGGCGACACGGTGTTTGACCCTTTTCTCGGCTCCGGCACAACAGCGGTCACGGCCAAAAAGCTGGGGCGGCATTATCTCGGCGTGGAGCGGGAAGAGCGCTATTGCGTTTGGGCGCAGCAGCGCTTAGAGCGTGCCGAAACCGACACGCGAATCCAAGGCTATGACGGGGTGTTTCACGCGAGGAACTATTAAAAAAGAGGAAACGCGCCGAAAAAGCGAAAATCCGAAATAATAACCAAATCAGAGGGCGAAAGTCCTCTGAAATTTTTTCAATTATATTTCACAAAAATTCTTGACTATAATTGTGAAATATGCTAAACTCATCAATTGCGTGGGTATAACTGCGCCTATTTGCAAAAACGCTCAAAAATCTTGTGAAATCAAGTATTTTGTGCGCCGCGCAAGGGCGCGTGTCCGCGACAACGAAAGAAAGGAGAACACAATGCCAACCTTTAACCAGCTTGTCAGAAAGGGAAGAGAAAAGGTCGCGTATAAGTCCAACTCCCCTGCAATGCAGAAGGGTCTCAACACCCTCAAGAACAAGGAGACCGATCTCAGCTCCCCCCAAAAGAGAGGCGTTTGCACCGCAGTACGTACTTCCACTCCTAAGAAGCCGAACTCCGCTCTGCGTAAAATCGCCCGTGTACGTCTGACCAATGGTTACGAAGTCACAGCTTACATCCCCGGTATCGGTCATAACCTGCAGGAGCACTCTGTTGTTATGATTCGCGGCGGCCGTGTGAAGGACCTTCCCGGTGTCCGTTACCACATCATCCGCGGTACCCTCGATGCTCAGGGCGTGAACGGTCGTATGCAGGCCAGATCCAAGTACGGCGCGAAGAGACCCAAGGCTGCTAAGAAGAAGTAATTTCCGACAGCTTAGGCACCGGGCAGTCACGCGCCGGGCGTTTCGCCCGTTAAAGGCTGCTCAATCAGCCCTGTCGTTTATCTATATATTCACGTGGATAAACCTCGGGGCGCAACGGACGCGATAAGCGCGTTCGAGTACCTGTGATTCCATTTTTTAATGAAGGAGGGAAGCAACGTGCCC
>CAYRPD010000159.1:0-2670 GCA_964426095.1 uncultured Oscillospiraceae bacterium
CTCCGCAACGGAAGCGGGGAGAGCGGCGGGGTCGGCGGCAGAGGCTTTCTTCTTGCCGAGGAGCAGGGTTATCATGCCGAGGCCGAGCGGCACGGCCACAAAGCCCACGGCGAAGTCCAAGCCCGGAACGAGCTCGGCAAGGCACACGGCAAGCGCGCCTATCGGAAGCTCGGCAAGGTACTTCGGTGCTTTCTTGAGCACATTGCGCCATATGAGCGCGCCGAGCACGAAGCAGATGAACGCCTTGGCCGCGAAAAGCGCCGCAACATAGGCAAACACAAGCACCAGCGCAAGGCTCACGCCCACGCGCGTAATCATAAGCAGCACAGCCGCCACGGGCACACCCGCGAGCACGCCGAAGCCGATGCCGAATGCGCGCGCATAGGCCGAGAACGGCGCGCCGTAATAGCGCTTATCAACGGTTTCCCAAAGCGGCGTGAGCCACAAGAGAACAAGCGCAACGATGATAAGCCCCGCGAGGGAAACCACCCAAGAGCCGATTCTGCGCGCGGTGCTCGCCGTCTGCACGGCTTCGCTTATGCTCTCCGCCTGTTCGTTTACCTCGGATTTATACCATTCTATGCTCTTCTCCGTGCTCTCTGCCGCAGTAACGCTTGCGCTGTCGGGGATGTGTAGCGTGCCGTTGATTTTGGCAGTGTCGGCGATGGTGACATTCTGCGCGTCAATGTACAAATCACCGCCTATCTTGCCGGAGACGGAAACCGTGTTACCTGCTAAGTACGCACTGCGGCTGACAACGCCCGAAACCGTGACGCTGTTACCGGCGGCGTAGAGGTCGCGCGCGGTTACGCCGTCAATGCTGACATTGTACCCGGCCAAGAACGCATCGTTGAGCGTCTTGCCCGCAGAGCGGACATTGTACCCTGCGCCCGCGGTGTACTGGCTCACGCCCGCGAGGTTGACATCGTACCCGGCGGCGGCAAGCATACCCTTTACGGAATCGCTTTCGCTCACCGTCTGCCCGGAAACGAAGTGCGAGCCGTCATAGGTGTACTCGGCGGGCTCGTTGGTATAATCGCCGTTGTCGGCATATGCCGCCGCGCCGAAAAGGGAAACTAAAATTAATGCGATAACGAGAAAAGATGTGTTTTTCGCAAGCTTTTTCATTTATATAAACCTCCTGTTGAAAATGCCTATTAATATGTATGCGCTATTTGCGGTTTTGAATAAGCTCCGTTATGCCAATCACCACCGCGAACAGCACCCCGCCGACAGCCCAAATTATCCAGGTGTTGCTCGGCTTGGCGTTGCCGATGGGGGCAAAGGTGCAGACAAGATATACCGCTGTCACAACAAGCCAATATATCCCGCTGACCGTGCCGACAACGTTTTTCTTCGCCTTTTTCTCGCGGGTGTAGTCCTCTTCCTCCAAAAGCTTGTGGATCGCCACGGTGTACATACCGAAGCGGGTGAAGATAGCCGCCGCAAGCCCGACAAGGACAAGCAGCACGCACACCGCGCCCACGGCAGCCACATCTCCCAAGCCCAAAGCGTCCGCAAGCAGTATGGGAACGGCGGCGAGAATGCACAGCGCCACGGCGATAATAGTCATGCGGGTGTTACGGTCATTGACCGCGTTCAAGCGCTCTTTCACCATGCCGCGCACGCCGTATTCGGTTTCGATGTTCTCTTTTTCGAGAAACTCGTACTCTTTCACCTTGGCCATGGACGCGATGAAAAGCGCCACGGCGACAGCCACCAGCACCAGCAAAACCGTAACGCCGACACCGGCGGCAAGATCCTCGCTCACGGAAATGCGGTTAATGTCACTGAGCACTGCGAGCATCATAAGGCACACGGGGGACACCACGCACAAGAATACGCCCAAGGCCATTTTCGGCGCAATGTCAAGAGTGCGCTTGAGATAATCGGACGCTTGCTCCATTGTCACACGGCGGACGCTGTCTGCGTCCGAAACCTCGTCCGCGGGGGCGATATACTCCGGCTCGCCCAGCTCATCTTTTAATAAGTAATCGGTTGACACGCCGAAAAGGCGGCTCATAATGAGAATGCGCTCAATATCCGGCACGGATTGCGCGCTTTCCCACTTGGAAACGCTCTGCCGCGTTACGTTAAGCTGCGCGGCCAGCTCCTCTTGCGACCACCCGGCCTTTTTGCGCAGGGAAGTAAGTTTATCTGCAAATATCATATCGTTTTTGTCCTTTCGTTTGTTTACTTCGGACGATAAAGTACCATTTTTGCCGGTTGCGCGCAAGAAATCAGGCTTGGAAATTTGTCAACCGGCAGTTGCAACGGTGCAATTTCAAGCATTTGCACCGTAACGTGTGTTATATTTTACACGTATCAATATGATTTGTCAATAGGAAGCAAGGGGAAATTTGACGCAAAAAATCGGGCGCACGGATTACCGTGCGCCCGAAGGAATTATGCTGTTGTTGCCGCTGTAGGAAGGTATCCCACAGCAGACGGAGAATGAATTGGAATGGCGGATGGGCGGGAAATCAGCCGTTCAAACGCCGTTTCAAAGCATTCGGAGTCTGCGAAGAAAGTATTATATCTTCATGCAGACATCCCATGCGCGCCAAATAACGGTACGCAGGTTGCCGATTGCAACGCAGTCACCGACGCGGTGAGCCTTGCTGTTCTTGCCGCCGACAGGAGTGGGAACGAAGCCGATGCCGTTGACAA
>CAYRPD010000160.1:0-2658 GCA_964426095.1 uncultured Oscillospiraceae bacterium
ACAAGCACGGTCGGCGCGCCGTAAAAAGGATCGGAGCTTGAACCCATGACAGCAGCATTGAGCTTGGATAATACAGCGATATCCTCTTTATTCTGCAAGGCCACTATAATGGGCGATTGGCGATTCAGCGCCGTGGGGGCGTACTTGCCCGCTTCAAGCACGATATCAAGCTCTTCGCGCGTAATCTGCTCGGGCTTATAGCGGCGAATACTGCGGCGGTTAATGATGTCGGACACGGTTTTATTCATGTTGAAAATCTCCTTTTAATTATTTTTATATGCAATTCTGTAAGCATTTGCGAAAATGCCGAGAGAAAGCACTAAGTCAACAAGCACTGCCCCAAAGCAGGACATTGCCCCGCTGAGACAAAGGATAATAGCAAGCAAGCGCACAAGCACGAACCCTGCCGCATTTTGCAACGCCGCGCCGTAAGCGAGCTTCGCCATGCGCACGCATTCCGGAAGCTTATCCATGCCGTCCGCCATAATGATAACATCGGCGGAAGAAAGCGCTGCTTCCGAGCCGAGCGATGCAAGCGAAATGCCGACATCCGCACGCTCCAGCGCCTCAATGTCGCTCGCCCTGTCGCTCACAACGGCAAGGGACGATCTATCCGGCTTTGTCGCCAAAAGGTACTCCACGGCGGACACCTTGCTGTCGGGCGTAAGCTCCGGCTTTACCATGTCAAAATTGAGCGAGGAAGCCACGGTTCTTGCAACCGAGCGTACATCACCCGTGAGCAGCACGGTATTCTTCACGCCCAGCACGCGAAGCTCTTCCAGCACGTCAAATGCGCCCTCGCGCACCCTGTCGGACATGACGATATAGCCGCAATACTTGCCGTTTTTCGCGATATGTATCGCCGCGCCGCCGCGCTTGGGAACATCGCAGTGTACCCCGTGCTCCTCTAAAAGCGCCGCATTGCCCACATAAATATGCTCGCCGCGAACAACAGTGCTTATGCCGCGTCCCGGAATCTCTTCCATGCTCACCCTGTCGCGCGAATCGCGCTCAAAACTGCCGCAGGCGGCGCACAGGGCGCGCGCAATGGGGTGCGCGGAATATTGCTCTGCGCGCGCGGCGGTCAAAAGCAAATCATAATCCGTCATCCCTTTCGGCACAACATCCAGCACGGTGTAGCGTCCCTCGGTTATGCTGCCGGTTTTGTTGAAAATCATCGTTTTTGTGCGGGCAAGCGCTTCCACAAAGCGCGTTCCTTTAATAATAACGCCTTTTTGCGCTGCAACCGCAACGCCGCTTAAAAAGCACAGCGACAGCACCGCCGAGAATACCGCCGTATTCCCCAGCGCCAAAACTGCACCCGCGCGGACAGGCCACACATTCCACTGCCCTGTGATAATTGAAGGAATGAGCGCCAAGAGCAACGCACCTGCAAATATAATCGGCGTATACACCCCGGCGAGCTTGTCGGCGCGCTTTTCAAAATCGGCCTTGAAGCGAGAAGCGTTCTCTAAAATATCACATACGCGGTAGCACAAGGAATTAAAATAATCCCGCAAAACCTTAACGCGAATAGGCGCGTCTACATTCACGCCCCCGGAGAACACGCGGCTGCCGCGCGTCACGGTGTAGTTTTCCTTGGAATCCGTGAGGTAAGATGTATCAATCGCGCTCATGCCGCTTAGAATAACGCCGTCAAAGGCAAGCGTATCACCCGGCAAAATGCGGATAACATCGCCCACGGCGACATTTTGCACCGCGATTTCCTGCGCCGTGCCTTTGTCCGTTTCAACCACAACGCACTCCGGCAAGGTCTTTTTCATGCTGGCATACATCTTTTCGCTCACGCGCTCGCACAGCGCTTCAATAAGCTTCGCCAAGCGGTAGAAAACCATTATCGCCGCGCCGCCGCAGTAATCCCCCGCCGCAAACACCATTACGGCGGCGATAATCGCGGGTATGCTGTCATCGGTAAAGTTTTTGTTTGCAAGCTCTTCCACGGCGCACATAAGAACGCGATAGAGCGCCACCAAAAGCGGCACGGCAAACACCGCAAGCTTGAGCCAATCGGTAAAATTCAAGAACAGAGCCGTAATAAACAGAACGGCGGCAACAGCGGTTTCGATAAGGTTACTGCGCTTCAGGCCGAAATCCGCATGGCCGTGCGCGGTTTTGTTTTGCTTATCCGTGCGGCGCGGCTTTGCCGGAGCTTCCGGCTTCAAATGCCGCTGCTTCACTTCTTTTTGCGGATAGTGCTTACTCATTGCCGCCGCTCCCCTTTCTCTTTGCTGAAATCATAATAAGAAGAATGATAATAACACCCACTAATGCGCCGCAAGAATCAACCGCCACATCTCGCAGTTGCGCCGAGCGCCCGGGGACAAAATATTGATGAAATTCATCCGTACAGGCATAAAAAGTGCTGTACGCCCACGCCGCGAGCGCGGGCAAAAGTGTGCTTTGCGCCTTATCGCGCATAAGCTCATACGCAAGAAGCGAGCATGAAATGCCGAGCATACAAAACTCAAACATATGCGCGTACTTTCTGATATCATGATCTGCGCCCTGCCCGGAAATCGAGGGCAAAAGCTCAATCAGCGCTTTTATCTTCGCCAAAAGGCCGTTACTCAGCTCCTGCGAATCATACGCGTTTTGCGCGGAAAAGGCAAAAATAAGCGCCATGCACAAAAGCGTAAA
>CAYRPD010000161.1:0-2616 GCA_964426095.1 uncultured Oscillospiraceae bacterium
ATGCTGATTTTCGCACAGACGAGGCAAAGCTCGCAGAGAATACTTTGTGTATTCTCAAGAGTTTTAACAAAGTATGGGTTAAAATCAGCTTGGTAAAACCGTCAGGGCTTCAACTCCCGTCAGCTCAACAATCTCGGAGGACAATATGCGTTATATTGAAGTCAGTTTGAATACGCCCGCGCAGGAGCTGGACACCCGCTGTGAAGAGCTTGCCGCGCTCGGTGCGGAGGGCTTTGTGATAGAAAACGAAGAGGATTTTCAGTCCTTTCTTGAAAATAACCGCCAATACTGGGACTATGTTGACGAGAGCCTTGAATCCTCGTATAAGGGGGTCAGCCGCATTAAGTGCTACCTGACGGACGATGAGACCGGGCGCGCGGTGCTCGCGCGGATTCAGGGTGCTTTCCCGCAGGCCGAGGCGGGCTACACCGAGGATAAGGACTGGGAAAACAGCTGGCGGGATTATTATGAGCCTATCGAAGTCGGGGAAAAGCTGGTGGTTGTGCCGGAGTGGATGAATGCGCCGGAAAACGGCCGCGTCCCGCTTCGTCTTGACCCCGGCATTGCTTTCGGCACGGGCAGCCACCCTACCACAAAGCTTTGTCTTGCCGCACTGGAAGCGTATGCGCCTGCTTGTGAGCGCGTGCTGGATCTCGGCTGCGGCAGCGGGATATTGGGCATCGGCGCGCTGTTACTGGGCAGCGAAAAGTGCGTGGGCTGTGATGTTGACCCCAAAGCGCCGGAAGCCGCGCGCGCAAACGCCGCGCTCAACGGTATAGGCGCGGACAGGCTCTCGGTCTATGCCGGGGATATTATAAAGGATGCGTCCCTGCGCGCGTTGCTCGGCGGGGGGTATCAGCTTGTGCTGGCAAACATCGTGGCGGATGTAATAATCTCACTCAGTCCGCTTGCGCGCGCGTTCATGGCCGAGAGCGGTGTGTTCATCTGCTCCGGGATAATTGACGAGCGCGCCGAAGAAGTCCGCGCCGCCTTCACCCGCGCCGGGCTGAAAATCCTCGCCCACACGCACGAGGACGAATGGCACTGCTACGTGTGCGAGTGAGGGAGTAAAAGATAGCGATAAATATTTAAAGCGAGGGTCGGGCAATGGATGCACACAAGCTTTGGATGCTGCGGGATTTTATCGGGACAAACAAGGTGCTTTTTCGCATACCCGTGTATCAGCGCAATTACGATTGGTCGGAGGCAAACTGCAATCGGCTTTTAGATGATATCTATGACATTATACAAAGCGGGGATAAACACTTTCTCGGTACGATTGTTTTCATGGCCGCAAAAAGCGGCGGCTTTGCCTTGCAGGAATATATAATCATTGACGGGCAACAGCGTCTCACCACGCTGATGCTTATTTTGAAAGCGCTCTCTGCCGTTGCCAAAAGCGCGGGCGATGAATGCTATCACGAGATTGAGGAGCAATATCTGCACAACAAATACTGCGAGGAAGAGTTTAAAGTGAAGCTCAAGCCCATCAAGTCCGACAACAGTCAGTTCCTTTTGCTGTTGGAAGATAAGCTTAACGAAATGGACGAGGATACTCACATTTATCACAATTTCACGCTGTGCAAAGAACGCTTTGAGCGCTGGGCGGGCAAAGGCATTCTCCCCTCTCACGTGTTGGAAGCGCTGACAAAGCTGGAGATTGTGGAAATCGTTCTCACCAAGGGCGAGGATGACCCGCAGGTCATTTTTGAAAGCATAAATTCGACCGGGCTTGACCTATCCAATGCCGACCTAATCCGCAACTATCTGCTGATGAACGCGGACGAGCAGGAAAAACTATACGATGATTATTGGCTTTACATTGAAAAAACGCTTCGCAACAAAATGGATTACTCCAACTTAGATGCGTTTTTCATGCAGTACATCGTTTACAAGACCGGCAAGCCCGTAAACAGTCGGCAGTTATACTCCGCTTTTGTAAAGCTCTTCAAGGACAGCGGCTATTCCCAAGAAAGCATATTAAAAGAGCTGAAATACTTTGCCGAAATATTCGGCGCGTTTGTTTACGGCAGTGATAAGTATTCAAAGCGCATCAACAGCCTGTTGTACCGTTTGAGAAGCTTGAACCAAACTACGTGCTACCCGTTTTTGTTCCATGTGTTCGATGATTACCACAGCGGCCTTATTGACTCCGAAACCGTTGAGAATATCCTTCAACTCATTCTTTCTTATTTGCTGCGCAGATTGGTCTGCGGCGTTCCGTCCAACACCCTGCGCGGGTTTTTCACCTATCTTTATAACCGCATTTTCAAAGTGACTTCCAACAAGCAAAAATATTACGAAACGCTCAACAAATTCTTGTTTACCCTGTCCTCAAAGGATGCCGTACCCTCGGACACGGAGTTTGAAAGAGCCTTGCAATGCGCAAACATTTACGGAAATACCGCGCTGTGCCGTTTTCTGCTTTTGGATATCGAAAACGGGGACTGCAAAGAAACTCTTCAAGCCGAAAACCTGACTATTGAGCACATAATGCCGCAAACGCTGAGCGCGGATTGGAGCTACATACGCCCGGAAGAGCACGAAGTTTACCTCAACACGCTGGGCAATTTATCTGTCACGGGCTATAACTCGGAGCTTTCAAACAAAGGCTTT
>CAYRPD010000162.1:0-2574 GCA_964426095.1 uncultured Oscillospiraceae bacterium
GCGGAGCTTGCCTCGCGCCTGACGCACCCGTTCTTCTCCCTCGTCAAAAACCTCAGCTTCTTTAACACCGTGGAGCGGGTGGAAGCGTTCGTGGTGTCGCTTTGGGTGTTCACGGACTTTGCAACGGTTTCCGTTTGCTTTATCGCCGCCTCGCATTCTCTGCGCTCGGCGCTGGGGTGCTTTAGCCCGTATCGCGGGGAGCGGCTTTGGGATTTGCGCGGCGGGCGGTGGGTCGCGGTGTTGGTGGCGGCAGGGTGCTTGGGGCTGGGGCTTGCGCTCGCCCCGGGCGCAACGGCGCTTGATAGGTGGTCGCGTGTTCTCATTCCGTGGCTCAACGCCGCCGTGGCTTTCGCCGCTCTACCTATTATATATATAGTAGGGCGAACGTCAAAAAGGTTGTAGATTCATTCATCTACAACCTTTTTAATGCGGATATATTATTATTCGTGCGATAGCGCGATTTTATGCTGCATTTGCATTATTATTGCGTCACGGTTTTTACATAGTCGGCGACATTCACGCTAAAGCCGTCTTTCACGCTGAGGTTTACGGAGTTTACAAAGCTCTCGACTTCATCGGAGTACTGCTGGCTTGCGCAGATATAGCGGGCAGAGTAAGCCGCCGTTCCGTCGGAAGAGTAGCTGACGGTGCGGTCGGCGCTGGGGGCAAGGCGCATAATAACGTGGTAGCCGTAGGGGGATTCCACCACCTCGGACACTTCGCCCGCTTTCATCGCCTTTACAGCGTCCTCAAACTCCGTCACCATAGTCCCCTCGGTGAAAACATAGCCGTCGGGGTAATAGGTCTTGCCGGTGTCCTCGTCGAACTTTTCTTTAAGCTCGGCAAAGCGCGCCGTGAGCTTCTTTTCGTCCTTAATCGCGGCAAGCTCTTCGGCTATCTTCTCGGCCTGCTCCTTCTTCTCGGCAACCTCGTCCTCGCTGAGCGCCTCGCCCGTGGTGGGGTTGGTGGTCATGAGGAGAATGTGGCTTGCGGAGAGGTAGCCGTTATCGTCCAAAAACGCCAGCGCTTCTTTATCGCTCACCTTTTCGCCGTCCTCGCCGTACTTGTCGGCCATGCCGCGGCTGTAAAGCTTATCTATGCGGCACATACGGTCGTAAAGCTCGCGGGAAATGTAGATTTCGCCGAGCTTCTTATTGAAATCGTCCTCGGTTGCGCCCTCGCCGCAAAGGGAGAGCTTGTCCTCTTCCATGCGCTCATCAACAAGGGATTTATCCTCGTCCGTGAGGGCAATTTTGTTCTTCTCGGCGTAGCCCTCTATGCCGTAGAATTGGCGGAGCATTACCTCGGTGTTCTCCGAGGCAAGCTCGGCAAAGGTTTCATCGGAATCCTCGCTCACGGTGTCGTTCCAGCCGTAGTTAATCCCGTAATAAGAGGACATTTGCGCAAAATAGTTATCCATTTGGCTCACTTGGGTGTAATACCAGTAGAAATACTCGCCCCAAGGTATGTCATTGCCGTTGGCCGTGGCTACAACCTCGTCCGGGTCATGGGAAGCGTAAAGCGCGGCATAGTCCACCACTTTCACCTCTACCGGCTCGCTCTCTTCGGCTTCTTCGGCAGTTTCGTCAACGGGCGCTTCGGCGGCGGTCTCGGTTTCGGCGGGTTCGGCAGTGTCCGTATCGGCGCTGCTGCCGCAGCCGACAAGCGCCGTCAGCGCAAGGCACAAGGCCAGTATAAGCGCAAGCTGTTTTTTCATATCGTTGTTCCTTTCGGGTCGTTTTTTCATTATCTGTTGAGAATATACCACCATGCGGCGCAATTCACAAGCGAGAAAAGGGTTATTTTACGCCCTGTTCATCTTTTGGGTTGTACCCGGTTGGGGTGGGCAGGGGGTGTCCCCTCTGACATCTGCGAACATTTTACGTTTAACCGGCCTTGTATATATTCTTTGCCTTGGGTATTACCCGGCCGATTCTTTTTCCATGCTCCGATAAACACGCGCAGCGGGAAAGATGTCAGCGGGGACACCCCCTGCCCGCCTTATTGCACAGTTGCCGTCACTTCGCCGCCCCAGTCGGCGACAAAGCGGCGTGCCTCGTCTATGACGCGGCGGCGGTCGGCGATTTTGACGGCAAGGCAAGGCTTTGCCCCGGCCTCAACGCGCAGGCGCTTGGTGTACTCCGGCTTTGCGTACAGCGCCGACACCTTTTCCATGTCGAAGTCCTTTACCGTGAAGCGAAGCTCCCCGGATTTTTGCGAAATGTCCGTAACCCCGGCGCGCCCGGCTTCGCCGCGCAAAAGCGCCACGTGTACAAGCGAGTTTACGCCCGGGGGCGGGTCACCGAAGCGGTCAATAAGCTCGTCTATGAGGTCATCGGCCTCTTCCTCGGTGCGGATGAGCGCAATGCGGCGGTAGATATCCATGCGCTGCTCGGACGAGGTGATGTAAGCGTCCGGGATGTTCGCCGCCACGGCGAGATCCGCCGAGCAGTCCGCCCGCTGGGGAAGCTCCACGCCGCGCGCTTCCAGCACCGCCTCGCTCAGAAGCTTCATATACATATCGTAGCCCACATCTATCATGTGCCCCGACTGCTCCGCGCCCAAGAGGTTGCC
>CAYRPD010000163.1:0-2572 GCA_964426095.1 uncultured Oscillospiraceae bacterium
TAATCTAAATTAAAAAGGGATACGCTCCGCAGTGCGAACTGCGGAGCGTATTTTTTGTAAGGAAGCGTAGATATGCAGATGTGTTATTCGAGGTTAGCCGCTTTAAGCTCGGCATCCATAGCCTCAAGCTCTTCAAGGCTTACGCCGGTGGCGGGGAAGCGCTGGAGCGCGCGGGCGGAAATGCCGAACGCCATTTTGATGCGTTTGTCGGACAAATCCATGCCGTGCTTTTTGCAGATTTCAACTGCCTGCGGATTTGCCGCAAGATCTTTAACTTTGCTGTCAGCAGAGAGTGCCATAATTTTTTCTCCTTTTAATAATGATTTTAATTTGATTTAGATGATGTTCAAAAGCTCGTCAAGTATCGGGCCGCAATCGGAAACTATCTTGTAGTTTGAAATGTCGAACGATTGCGCCGTGGGGTCATTGTTGACGTTGATGATAAGGCTGCTGTCCTTCATGCCGCAAACGTGCTGCCCCGCGCCGGAAACGCCGAAGCCTATGTAAACCTTGGGTTTGACGGTTTTGCCGGATGTGCCTACCATGCCCTTTTCGTTGGGGTAGTAGCCCAAGTCCGCGAGGGGACGGGTGTAGCACACGGTTGCGCCTATGCGCTTTGCAAGCTCCTTGGCCTTGTCGAGGTTGCCGCTCATGGCGCAGCCAAAGCCCGCGCAAACAAGGTATTCGGCTTTGTCTACGGGCGTTTCGCTCGTCTCGGCTTCCTTGATTTCAACAAGCTCTATTCCGGGGTTGAGTGTGTCGAGCGCGGGCGCGGCGAAGCTTATTACTTCGGCTTTCTTTGCTTCCTGCGCGCGCTTTTCAAATACGCCCGGCTTTATCGAGGCCATTACGGGGCGGGCGTTGGGGATGATGTACTCGCCCATGAGGTTGCCGCCGAACGCGGGGGCAATCATGTGAAGCTCGCCGTTCTCGTCCAGCGCAAGCTGAGTGCAGTGCGCGGCCAAGCCCGTGCGCAGCTTTGCGGCCACGCCGGGGGCAAGCTCGGAGCCGACGGAGCTTGCCGCGATGAGCACGACTTCCGGGTTAAACTCCCTCACTGCGGCGGTGAACGCCTCGGTGAAGTATGCGGGGTTATAGGAAGCGAGCTTGGAATGCACAAGGGAGATAACCTTGTCTACGCCGCTTTTTGCGGCTTCCTCTGCCGCAACGCTGTCCGCCGCGAGCGTGACCGCCGCGAAAACGGGCTTTTCCTCGGCGCTTGCGTAAACGGAAACTGCCTCGGAGAGGATTTCATAAAACGAAGGAGCGATAACGCCGTTGCTGCTTTCTGCGAAAATCCATATTTCTTTAGCCATTTTTCACTCCTCCTTACTTGCACACGTTCTTGATGAGCTTTGCAAGCTCTGCTGCGGCCTCGGCGGGCTTGCCGCCGATTTCGGTGCATTCGCGGTGGAAGTCTGCGCTCAGATACCCCACGGCCTGCGTGGGAGACCCCGCAAGGCCGATGCAGCTTTCGTCAAGCTCGTCAAGCTCTGCCGCCGTGAGCACCGTAAACGGCTTTTTCTTCGCCGCAAAGATGTCGCGCACGTTGGGGTGGCGGACGGTGTTGAGCCGCTTCGTCACGCCGAGAACGGCCGGGAGCGTGACCTTATATGTCGCCGCCGCGCCGTCAATGTCCTTTGTGACGAGGGCGGAAGTCTCCTCATCGGCTTCAAAACCGATAACGTCCGTCAAATGCGCCGTGCCAAGCCATTCGCCGAGCTGGGACGGCACGTGAGCGGTAGAGCCGTCGTCGCTGATGTTGCCGAGCAAAACAAGGTCGTAAGGCCCTGTTTTCTCAAGTCCCTTGAAAAGCGTGTAGGACGTGGCGAGCGCGTCCGCGCCGCCGAGCTTGCGGTCGCTTAAAAGCACGGCTTCGTCCGCGCCGTAGCCCAAGCCTTCGCGAAGCTGCTTTTCATTGGACTGAGGCCCCATGGAAATCAGCGTGACCTTGCCGCCGAACTTCTTTTTCAGCTGTAACCCCAGCTCCAGCGCGTGAAGGTCGGTGGAGTTTATTACGGAGTCTATCCCCGCGCGCACGAGCGTTTTCGTGACCGGGTCAAGGGTTATCTTGCTGTACTGCTCCGGGTCGGGCGCAACCTTGAGGCAGACTGCTATGTTAAGTGCCATATTGTGTCCCTCTCGCAATTAAAGGTGGTTGGCTATCATCTCGGTGATGTGCGGCAGGGCAAAGCAGCCGATAGAGCACACCTTGGCATCGCGTAGATAGCGCTCTATGCCGTTTTCGCGGATAACGCCGTTGCCGCCGTTGAGAACGATGCATTCACTTGCCACGTGCTCAAACATTCTCGCGGCCTTGGACTTGATTGCCCAAGCCTGGTTAAGCGCATCGGGGTCGCCGTTGTCGATGTTTTCGAGTATGGTGTACACCGCGCAGCGCAGCATTTCAACATCCATCCAAAGCTCGGCCACGGTGTGGCGCATGGCCTGATAGGAGTCCCAAATGCTCTTGTCGCCGTGCATACGGCTCTTTGCGTTGGCAATGGTCTTTTCCAAAACGCCCTCTGCGCCGCCTATCGCGGTGAGCGCGACGAGCACGCCGATGTTGCCG
>CAYRPD010000164.1:0-2570 GCA_964426095.1 uncultured Oscillospiraceae bacterium
GCTGCTCTTCCCCGTTACAATGCGGAAAAAAGCGCGTAAATGCGCGCTTTTTTCCGTTATAGAGTGTAATTTCGATTATCACGGGGGATCTGTCGCCCAAGGCGGCACAGGTGCGGCTCACTTCATCCAGCCACACTTCGCCGTCCGCTTTCGCTTTTTCAATCCATTGTTCGACTGTACTGCTCATGCCATTCCTCACAGAACGTGAACCATTTCCGGCTCAAATACGAGGTTGCAGGTATCACCCACGGCGTAAATGCGCTTATTCTGCGGGTTCGGCTCTTCAAGCTTTACAAGCGTATCGCCCACCATGACATGATAGTTCTGATAAGAGCCCATAAAGCAGCTCAAAACCACCTTGCACGGCACGCCACCCTCATCAGCAAGCATTGCGGCCTCGGGGCGGAGAACAACGGTATACTCTGCGCCCTCTTGCATATCATCACGGCCGAGAACGCGAACGGAATTGCCCTCAATGTCAAGCGTGACATATTTCCCATCGCGCCCGGTCATCTTGCCGCGCAGGAAGTTCGCTTCGCCTATAAAGTCGGCAACAAACTCATTGACGGGGTGATAATAAATCTCCTGCGGTGTACCCATTTGCGCCACAACGCCCTTATCCATGACAATGATATTGTCCGAAAGCGCCATAGCCTCGCTTTGGTCGTGGGTGACGTAGATGGCTGTGATACCGACTTCCTGCTGGATGCGGCGAATCTCCGTGCGCATGGAAACGCGGAGCTTTGCATCAAGGTTTGAAAGCGGCTCATCAAAGAGGAGCACGGACGGCTCGATAACGAGCGCGCGGGCGAGCGCCACACGCTGCTGCTGGCCGCCGGAGAGCTGGTTTGTCATGCGCCCTTCCATGCCGTCAAGCTCAACGAGGTGGAGAATATCCATAACGCGCTTATGTATCTCGTCCTTGCCGACCTTGCGCAGCTTTAAACCGTAGGCGACATTGTCAAAGACATTATAATGCGGCAAGAGAGCATAGCTTTGGAAAACCATTGCCGTGTCGCGCTTATTGGGCGTAAGCTCGTTTATCGGCTCATCGCCGAGGTAGATTTCGCCCTCGTCCGGGCTTTCAAAGCCGGCTATCATGCGCAAGGTGGTGGTCTTGCCGCAGCCGGAGGGACCGAGGAGCGTGACGAACGAGCCGGGCTTTATTTCAAGGGATGTGTCCTTGACGGCGTAAAAGTCCTTGCCGGTTTTGGGGTCTTGATATATCTTGGATATATGCTCAAGGCGAACGCCTTTTTTTATCTTTTCCATTGCTTACTCTTCCTCCTTTATTTGTTTGCTGGTGCCGAAGTGCTTAATGAAGAGATTCATCAGCAAAACCGCGCCGTAGGTGATGACGATAAGGATGGTTGCAAAGGCACAGGCGAGGCTGTACGAGCCTTTTTCGGCAAACTCGTTAATCTGCACGGTAATGAGCAGAAACTGCGGCGTGACGAGCAGGATTATCGCAGAAATGGCGGTGATACTGCGGACAAACGCCGTGACGAGGCCGGAAAGGAACGAATCCTTAATAAGCGGGAGCGTGACCGTCATGAAAACCTTAAAAGAGTCCGCGCCCATGTCGTAGGCCGATTCTTCTATGGATTTATCTATCTGCCGCAGGGCGGAGATACCGCTGCGCGTGCCGGTAGGCAGAGAGCGGACAACGAACACAATTATAAGGAGAAGCCCCGTGCCGTATATTCCCTGCAAAAAGCCCGTGTGAAATACGCCGCCGGCAAAGCCGCGAATGTACCCAACGCCGAGAACCGTACCGGGCACGGCCATGGCGAGCATGGAAACAGCCTCGATAAAGCCCTTGGATTTGAAGTTTCTCTTTACGACAAGATAAGAGATTATCATGCTCAAAAGCGCCGTAATGGGGGCGGCGATGAGCGAGAGAATAAAGGAATCACGGAAGGCTTGGAAGCCGTGATAGCGCGTAAAGACGAGCTTAAACCACTTGCCCGTCAGGGGGAAGAATTTATAGCCCCAAGTCGGGAAGAATGCGCCCACGGGAACGCAAAGATACATGATTATTACGAAAAGCGCCGCGAGAGAGCAAAGCACCGTAAGGGGTGCGCGAACGCTTCTATCCTCAATGAGCATTCTGCTGCGCGAGGCCTTGCCCGTGAGCGTGGCGGCGGTCTTAGCCTCTAAGTAGTATTTCTGCACGGCGAACATCGCAAGCGTGATGCACAAAAGCACAACCGCCATTGCCGCCGCACCGGCCTTATCGTATGCGCCGGTGATTTGCAGATAGATAGTCGTGGCGAGGGTATCATACGAGCCGCCGATTATCATGGGGTTTGCAAAGTCGGCTATAGATTCGATAAACGTAACCAAAAATGCGTTGCCGAGGCCGGGAAGCATGAGCGGGAGCGTGACGCTCGTGAACACCTTCATGCGGCTTGCGCCCATATCGCGCGCGGCTTCCTCCAAAGAGGGGTCGATGTTCTTCAAAAGGCCTTTGAGCATCATGTAGCACACGGGGAAGAACGTGAGCGTTTGCACGATGACGATGCCCCAATAGCCGTAAACGCTGTTATCATAGATGCCGAGGATAAAGC
>CAYRPD010000165.1:0-2563 GCA_964426095.1 uncultured Oscillospiraceae bacterium
AGCCCGCGTCTGCAAGATTTCCTTTCCAAGGTGCTGTGATGAACGAATTAAAGCAAAAGGCGTTGGCCACCGTCGAAACCAACGCCCAAATATATAATAATATATCCGACAGCATATGGGATAACCCGGAGCTGTCGCTGAAAGAGCACTACGCCGCGGACACCTACTGCGCCGCGCTTGAAAAGCTCGGCTTTACGGTGGAGCGCGGTATATGCGGCGTGGAAACCGCCTTTTGCGGCACGTTCGGCGCGGGCAAGCCCGTGATAGGCATACTGGGCGAGTACGATGCGCTCTCCGGCTTATCGCAGGAAAACGGCAAAGCCGAGGCCGCACCTATAGTTGACGGCGCAAGCGGCCACGGCTGCGGGCACAATATGCTCGGCGCGGGTTCGCTCGCGGCGGCGGTGGCTGTGAAAGAATATTTGACCCTCACGGGGAAGCCCGGCACGGTCAAGTTCTTCGGCTGCCCCGGCGAAGAGGGCGGCGCGGGCAAGGCGTACATGGCGCGCGAAAAGCTGTGGACGACGCTGGACGCGGCGCTCACCTGGCATCCCGGCGACACGAACGAAAACTCCACCGGCACAAATAACTCCAGCATTCAAGTGCTTTATAAATTCAAGGGCATACCCGCTCATGCGGCGGGCGACCCCTACAACGGGCGCAGTGCGCTGGACGCGGTAGAGCTTATGAACATCGGCGCGCAATTTCTGCGCGAGCACATGACGAGCGACTGCCGCATACACTACGCAATAACCGATGCCGGCGGCGTATCGCCGAACGTGGTGCAGTCAAAGGCCGATGTGCTGTACATGGTGCGCGCAAACAAGGTGGCCGACTCCGTGAAGCTCCTTGCGCGTGTGGACGATATTGCAAAGGGCGCTGCCCTCATGGCGGGGACGGATTTTGACCGCGTGTTTATCGACGGCACGGCAGAAACGCTCCCCAACTACACGTTGGAAAAGCTCATGCACGATTGCTTTAGCGAAATCGGCGTGCCGCAGCACACGAAAGAGGAGCTTTCCTTTGCCGCCGCGCTTAAAGAGACCTTCCCCAAGTCCAATTACCCCTCCGGCATAGGCGCGAACTTTTCCGCCGAGATTGCGGGCGAGGTAAAGCTGCTGAAAGAAGTGAACGCTTCAGCGATGAACGACTTTTTGATGCCCTACTACTCCGGCGAGGGCTTTATGCCCGGCAGCACGGATGTGGGCGATGTGAGCTGGCAAACCCCTACGGCGCAAATTCTCGTTGCCACGTGGCCGGACGGCGTTCCGGGTCATTCGTGGCAGGTGGTTGCGTGCGGCAAAACATCTCTTGCGCATAAGGCGCTTGCCTGTGCGGGCAAGGTGATAGCCTCGGCGGCGATAGAGCTTTTGGATAACCCGGAGCTTTTGAAAAAGGCGCAGGATGAACACGCCGAGCGCGCCGCATCCGGCTATGTCTGCCCCATCGAGCCGGACGCCAAGCCCATAGCAATTTGACTGCCGTTTATAAATTTGTATTCCTATTATAAAAAGAGAAACACCGATTTTCACCGGTGTTTCTCTTTTTATATTTTATCATTCCCACAGGGGCTTGTCGTACATTTTCAGCACGGTGCCGATGCCTTCGGCCTTCGCCTTGCAGTACAGCTCATAGCTTATCATGATGTCCAGCACGCTCAGCCCGGTTGCGGAGGAGTAAACAAACTGCTCGTCATTCTGACGCCCCTTAGACGGGTCGAGAACGAGATCGGTCATCTCGGCAACCTGTTCCTTTGTGATTTTGCCCGCATAGTAAAGCGCGCCGACGGGGCGGGCATTAAGACTGATCATCTGATTCCAATCGTCCACAGCCAAAACATCGCTCTTGGCCGCGACGCTGTTTGTGACCTCAACCGCACCCACCGCGACAAGCGACTTGCCCGGCACAACCCAGCTTTCGTCAATGAACTCCTTGGAGGATGTGGTCTGCGTGATTATCACCTGAGACTTATCGGCGGCGGCCTTGCTGTCGGTCACGGGGATGAGCTCAAGCCACGGGTACTTCGGCTGATACTCCTTGACGATGTCCTCCGCCTTGCTCATGTCGAGGTCGGAAATGTACATCTTTTTGACCTGCGGCATTGCCTCCGCCACAGCCATCACGGTGCAGCGCCCCACAACGCCGCAGCCGATTGAGGTCACGGTGTCGGTGTTCGAGGGGGCGGTGTACTTGGCGAACAGACCCGCCGTCGCGCCGGTGCGCATGGCGGTGATGAGCGTGCCGTTGAGCACGCAGAACGGCAGCACCGTCTTCGGGTCACTGAGTATGGTGATGTCGATGCCGTAGGGGATGCCGGGCACCTTGGCATTCTCCTTGGCCTCGGCCGCCCACTTTATGCCGGCGATGTTGATATCCCCGCCGATGAAGGACGGCATACTGTTGAAAAACGACTCCCAAGTCTGCATATCGCTTCCGACGGGCAGACCCATGTGAGACTTGGCCGGGTTATATACCTGACCCATACCCATCATTTTGTGCGCCTTTTCCGTCGCCGCGAGAGTCAGCTTCATGTCGGTCGCGCCGGCTTTTATCGCGTCCTCCT
>CAYRPD010000166.1:0-2514 GCA_964426095.1 uncultured Oscillospiraceae bacterium
AATTGAACATTTGAATAGTTGTTCAAATATCAAATCTAATTGATTTTCAGTAAGGAGACCGAACCATGAAAAAGACCTACATGATAGACGTTGACTGTGCCAACTGCGCAAACAAGATGGAGCACGCCGCAAAGAACACCGAGGGCGTAAAGGATGCGAGCGTGAATTTCATGGCGCTGAAAATGAGCGTGGAGTTTGAAGAGGGTGCGGACGCAAAGGCCGTGATGAAAAAGGTGTTGGAAAACTGCAAGCGCGTGGAAGAGGATTGCGAGATTTTCTTCTGATTGCGGGATAAAACGAGGGTTGAGTGATGACGAAAAAGCAGAAAAAGCTACTTTGGCGCATTATCGCCGCCGTGGTGATGACGGTTATTGTGTCGTTTATCCCGGCGGAGGGGTGGATTAAATTCGCGCTCTTCCTTATCCCCTATTTCACGATAGGCTGGGAGACGCTCAAAAAAGCCTACAAGGGCATACGGCGCGGCCAGCCCTTTGGCGAAAACTTTCTCATGGCGGTTGCAACCGTGGGCGCGGTCGCGCTGGGCGATTACCGCGAGGGCGTTGCCGTTATGATTTTCTATCAAATCGGCGAGCTTTTTGAGGGCATCGCCGTGGGCAAGAGCCGGAGAAGCATCGGCGCGCTTATGGATATCCGCCCGGACTATGCCAACATTGAGCGCGAGGACGGCTCGCTTGAGCGCGTTTCGCCGGACGATGTGGCGATAGGCACGGTTATCACGGTTCAGCCCGGAGAGAAGATACCCATTGACGGGGTTATAGTCGAGGGCGAGAGCGTGCTCAACACGGCGGCGCTCACGGGCGAGAGTTTGCCGCGCGAGGTCACGGTAGGAGATGAGGTTATAAGCGGGTGCATCAACGACACCGGGCTTATAAAGCTTCGCACGACTAAGGAATTCGGCGAATCCACCGCGTCCAAGGTGCTGGAGCTGGTGGAAAACGCAAGCTCACGTAAATCGAAGAGCGAGGCGTTTATATCCAAGTTTGCCCGCATCTACACCCCCGCCGTGTGCTACGGCGCGTTGGCGCTGGCGTTTTTGCCGCCGCTTGTGAAGCTCGCACTGGGCGGGAGCGCGGATTTCGGCACGTGGATATACCGCGCGCTGACCTTTCTCGTAATAAGCTGCCCGTGCGCGCTTGTTATCAGCATTCCTTTGAGCTTCTTTGCCGGGATAGGCGGGGCGAGCAGTGCGGGGGTACTTGTAAAAGGGTCAAACTACATGGAAACGCTCTCTAAGGTAAAATACGTGGTGTTCGACAAAACCGGCACCATGACGCAGGGCGTTTTCGCCGTGGCGGGGATTCACCATTGCACGCTGGAAGAAGAAAAGCTGCTGGAATACGCCGCCCTTGCCGAAAGCTACTCCACCCACCCCATAAGCCGCAGCTTGCGCGAAGCCTGCGGAAAACCGCTTGACAAAAACCGCGTGGGCGAGGTGCGAGAGCTGAGCGGGCGCGGCGTAATCGCAAGCGTGGACGGGCGCGAGGTCGCCGTGGGGAATCACAGGCTGATGGACGAATTGGGGCTTGAATATGTCGAATGCAGCCATGTGGGTACGGTTGTGCACGTGGCGATTGACAAGGCCTACTGCGGGCATATTCTCATTTGTGACGTGATAAAGCCGGACGCAAAGCAAGCCATAAGCGAGCTAAAGCGCATAGGCGTGAAAGAGACCGTGATGCTCACGGGTGATGACGATAAGGTGGCAAGCGCCGTGGCGCAGGAGCTGGGGATAGACCGCGTGTACAGCAAGCTCTTGCCCGAAGATAAGGTCACGCGCGTGGAAGAGCTTTTGGACGCGAAGAGCAAGGGCGAAATGCTGGCCTTTGTGGGGGACGGGATAAACGATGCGCCCGTGCTGTCGCGCGCGGACATAGGCATTGCAATGGGCGCGCTCGGCTCGGACGCGGCGATTGAGGCTTCGGATGTTGTGCTCATGGACGACAGCCCCTTGAAAATCGCCAAGGCCATACGCATTTCGCGCAAGTGCCTGAGGATAGTGTACGAAAATATCTACTTTGCAATCGGCGTGAAGTTTATCTGCCTTGCGCTGGGCGCGGTGGGTATCGCAAATATGTGGGTGGCGATTTTCGCCGATGTGGGCGTGATGATAATCGCGGTACTCAACGCCGTGAGAGCGCTGCGCGTGAAGAATTTATAAGGAGGACAAGTCATGGCAAGCGAGAGAGAATTGGAATGCTGCGAAGTGGGCGAAGTACACGAGGAGCTTTTGCAGACCGTGCGCAATAATCTGCCCCCGGAAGAGCAGCTATACGACCTTGCCGAGCTATTCAAGGTTTTCGGCGATTCAACGCGCATACGGATTCTTTTCGTGCTCTTTGAAGCGGAGGTTTGCGTATGCGACATGGCGGCGGCGCTTAACATGACTGTTTCAGCCGTATCGCATCAGCTTAAAATACTAAAACAGAATAAGCTCATCAAAAGCCGCCGCGATGGGCGAAGCGTGTACTACTCCCTCGCGGATGAGCACGTGCG
>CAYRPD010000167.1:0-2466 GCA_964426095.1 uncultured Oscillospiraceae bacterium
GCTGATTCACACATCCACCATCATTCCCGCATTGACAAACGGTATACGCTGTAATAAAATATAACCAAAATAGGTTAGGCATGATTAACTGCCGAGAGGCGGACAGGAGCGGGAAAATGACACTTGATGAGCTGAAAGTGGGAAACAGCGCCGTGATTACGGCGGTGGGCGGCGAGGGCGCGTTGCGCTGCCGCTTGCTCGATATGGGGCTTACGCCGCGCGCCAAGGTGACGCTGCAAAAAATCGCCCCGATGGGCGACCCTATAGAGATTCGCGTGCGCGGCTATGAGCTGACGCTGCGCGTAGAGGACGCGAAAAACATAGCAGTGGAGGAGATTGTCACATGATTTTTGCATTGGCCGGCAACCAAAACTGCGGAAAAACAACGCTTTTCAACGCGCTCACAGGATCAAATCAGCACGTGGGCAACTTCCCCGGCGTGACGGTGGATCAAAAGCTCGGCGAGATAAAGGGACAGAAAAACTGCACCGTTGTCGATTTGCCCGGCATTTATTCGCTCCGCCCGTACACGCAAGAGGAGATAGTAACGCGCGACTTTATCATAAACCAAAAGCCGGACGGCATTATTAATATAGTCGATGCCACGAATATCGAGCGCAACCTCTATCTTACCCTGCAACTTTTGGAGCTGCGCGTGCCGACGGTGCTGGCGCTCAACATGATGGACGAGGTTGCAGCAAACGGCGGCGCGGTGGACGTGTCCGCAATGAGCGCGGCGCTCGGAATTCCCGTTGTCCCGATTTCGGCGGCAAAGGGCGAGGGCATTTCCGAGCTTGTTGATAAGGCCGTGGAGACCGCGCGCAACAAAACGCTTCCCAAGGTTTACGACTTTTGCGACAACGGCTCGGCTGTGCATAGATGCATCCATGCCGTGGTGCACCTTATTCAGGATCACGCGGACAAGCTGGGCGTGTCGTCCCGTTTTTGCACAACGAAGCTCATCGAGGGCGACCCTGTCCTTCAAGATGAGCTTGGCTTGGAGCAAAACGAAAAGGAACTGCTGGAGCACTGCATTTTGCAAATGGAAACGGAATCGGGGCTTGACCGCAACGCCGCGCTTGCCGATATGCGCTACAGCTTCATCGAAAGCGTTGTCGAGCGCACGGTTATCAAGTGCCGCGAAAGCCGCGAGCATAAGCGCTCCATGCGCCTTGACCGTGTGCTGACGGGCAAGTACACCGCAATCCCGGTTTTTCTCGCGGTGATGTTCCTTGTCTTTTATCTCACGTTTAATGTCATCGGCTCGTGGCTTTCCGACCTTTTGAGCATGGGCATTGACGCGCTCACCGCGCTGGTTGACGCGGCGCTGACCGCCTACGGGATAAACCCGGTGGTTCACAGCCTTGTCATTGACGGCATTTTTGCCGGTGTCGGCAGTGTGCTGAGCTTCCTGCCGATAATCGTGGTGCTGTTTTTCTTCCTCTCTATCTTGGAGGACACGGGCTATATGGCGCGCGTTGCGTTCGTCATGGATAAGCCCTTGAGAAAGCTCGGCCTTTCCGGGCGCAGCTTCGTGCCGATGCTCATCGGATTTGGCTGCTCCGTCCCCGCGATTATGGCGACCCGCACCGTCTCTTCCGAGCGTGACCGCCGCATGACAATCATGCTCACGCCGTACATGAGCTGCTCTGCAAAAATCCCCATTTACGTGGTGTTCGCGGCGGCGTTTTTTCCGGCGCACTCCGGCCTTGCCATGATAAGCCTGTATGTAATGGGCATGGCCGTGGGCGTAATCGTGGCGCTGGTGCTCAAAAGCACCACGTTCCGCGGCAATCCCGTGCCCTTTGTAATGGAGCTTCCAAATTACCGTATGCCCTCGGCGAAGAGCGTGGGCTTGCTGCTGTGGGAAAAGGCGAAGGACTTTTTACAGCGCGCTTTTACTATTATTTTTATTGCTACCATACTTATTTGGTTTTTGCAGAATTTCGATACGCGCCTTAATGTCGTCACGGACAGTGCCGACAGTCTCCTTGCGCTTATCGGCCGCGTGATTGAGCCGGTGTTCCGCCCTGTCGGTTTCGGCGATTGGCGCATGGTTACGGCGCTCATCTCCGGCTTTACCGCGAAAGAGGCCGTCGTGTCTACGATGGCGGTGCTGCTCAATACCAGTGTAGCGCAGCTCTCCGGCGCGCTGACAAGCGTGTTTACGCCCGCTTCCGCTGTGAGCTTCCTTGTGTTCACGCTTTTGTATACCCCCTGCGTTGCCGCCGTTGCGACTATCCGCCGCGAGCTTAATTCTGCGGCCAAAACGGTGGGCATAGTCTTTTTGCAGTGCGGCGTGGCGTGGCTTGCGGCATATGTCGTTTATAACATCGGACTACTGCTCGCGTAAGCGCGGCGGAAAGGGGAAAACATGAGCTTTGCGGATATTGTTATACTTGCCGTGATTGCCGTTTGCGTTGTTGTCGCGTGGCGCACGTGGCGGCGCAGCGGAAGCTGCTCCTG
>CAYRPD010000168.1:0-2384 GCA_964426095.1 uncultured Oscillospiraceae bacterium
CATTGCCGATATGCTGCCAGCCGGGAATCTCGGTGAAAACGAGCAAGCCAAGCTCATCACAGGCAGAAATGAAGTGCATACTTTGCGGATAGTGCGAGGTACGCACGGCGTTGCAGCCGAGCTCCTTTTTTAATATGCGCGCATCCTCGCGCTGTAAGCTCGCGGGTGCGGCATAACCGATATACGGATAACACTGGTGGCGATTTAGGCCGCGCAGGAAGGTCTTTTTTCCGTTGAGGTAAAATCCGTCCTTTTTAAATTCCGCCGTGCGAAAGCCAAAGCGCCGCATTTGCTCGTCCTGCACTTCCCCGCTCTCGCTCGTTAGGCGGACGCGGAGAGTATAAAGCACCGGGCTTTCGGTGTTCCACGGCTTTACAGAGGGAACGGAGAGGGCGATATCGCGCCCCTCGCCGAGGGCAAGCACAGCGCCGTCAGCATCTATAACTTCCGCCGTAATGCGCCCTGCGCCGACTGTACTTGTTTTGACGGAAACGGAGTTTACCGTGGGCGTGGTGAGATAGACATCGTCAATATAATCCTTATTCCTGACATCCAGCCACACCTCGCGGTATAGCCCGCCGTAGGTGAGATAATCTATCACAAAGCCGAACGGCGGCACGGCGGGATTCTCGGTGCAGTCTAAGGAGACGGCGATTAGATTCTCCCGCTCAAAGGAGACAAGGTCGGTAATATCTACAGAAAAGGCCGTGTAGCCGCAGCGATGCTCCCCGGCAAAAGCGCCGTTAACATAGACCTTGGCAATGTGCGCCGCGCCGTCAAAGCGCAGTATAAGACGCTTATCGCGCCACGCTTCATCAAGCGTGAGCGCGCGGCGATAACCGCAGAGCATTTCATAATGCGCGGGTGTGGCATAGTGAAGCGGGGTTTCGCGCACGGTATGCGGCAGGCGCACCTTTTCCGCTTCGCCGCGCCCGGCTGCAAAATCGTCCGTCCATTCGGGGGTAAAAAACCAATCATTGCACAAAGAAAGCATAGCTGCACCTCGCCCTTTCTTTTTTATTTTGCCGCATTCACGGCATCGACAAAGCGCGCAAACGCCGCCGCGCCGTCCTCAGTGCGTTTATAAACGCCCGCATCCTCCAGCACGCGCATGAACACCGCGCCGACCTCGCGCTTGAGTATGGCTTCGGTGTTTTCGCTTGTAAAGTCGTACTTTTCCGTAAGCTCGCGCGCCCATGCGGCGTGAGCGGCAATGCGCTCATCGGCGGCAATATCCGCGCCGTTTAGAATCGCTTCGCGGAGTAATTCAAGCTCGGTTTTAAGGCGCGAGGGCAACACGGCCAAGCCCATGACCTCGATAAGCCCGATATTCTCTTTCTTTATATGGTGTAACTCCTGATGCGGGTGGAAGAGGCCGAGGGGGTATTCCTCGGTGGTGAGGTTATTTCTCAAAACTATATCCATCTCGTAATCATCGCCACGGCGGCGGGCGATGGGCGTGACGGTATTATGAGGCTCGCCGTCGGTATAGGCGAAGATCATGGCGGCGGGGTCAGAGTATTCACGCCACACGTTGAGAAGCTTTTCGGCAAGCTCGGCTACACGAGAAGCTTCGTGCGCGCGCAGACGGATAACCGACATCGGCCAATTGACAATCCCGGCCTTGACATCGGCAAAGCCTGCAAACTCCACCTCGCGCTCAAGCTGAGCCTTTGCCATTGCAAACTCATAGCACCCGCCCTGGAAATGGTCATGGCTGAGTATGCTGCCGCCGACTATGGGCAAATCCGCATTAGATCCGACAAAATAGTGCGGGAATTGGCGGACAAAGTCCAAAAGGCGGTCAAAGGATTTGCGGCTTATCTTCATGGGGACATGAGCGGAATTTAGCAAAATGCAGTGCTCATTATAATAAACATAGGGCGAATACTGCAAAAACCAATCCTCGCCGCTGACAGTGACGGGAATCAGGCGGTGGTTTTGGCGGGCGGGGTGATTCATGCGTCCGGCGTAGCCCTCGTTTTCAAAGCAGAGCTGGCACAGCGGATAGCCCGACTGCGGCGCAAGGCGCGCTGCGGCAATGGCGCGGGGGTCTTTTTCGGGCTTGGAGAGGTTGACGGTGATGTCAAGCTCGCCGTATTGGCATTCATAGCGCCACTGCACGTCCTTGGCTATCCTGTCGCGGCGGATGTAGTTAGTATCGCCGCTGAATTTATAAAACCAATCGGTGGCGCACTTCGGGCTTTGCACGTAGTGCGCTTGGAATTTCGCGCGCACCTCGCGCGGGAAAGGCGTGAGCGCGCCCATGAGGGCAGTATCGAATAAATCACGCGCGGTGATATTATCCTCTACCACGCCGCGCGAAACGGCGTTATCCGTAAGCGCGGAGAGAATGTCGCACAAGGGCGCATTCGCGCAAAGCG
>CAYRPD010000169.1:0-2338 GCA_964426095.1 uncultured Oscillospiraceae bacterium
TGAAAGATGTTGTTTATAATGATTTCTATGTCGGCGATGACTGCGATGTGCTCATCGTGGCCGGTTGCGGTATTAATAACTGCGGCAGTCAGGACTCCGACCATGACGGCGTACACCGCTTTTTCATCGGCAAGAATGCCCGCGTGAAGTATGTCGAGAAGCACTACGGCGAGGGGGACGGCACCGGCAAGCGCATTTTGAACCCCACCACCGAGGTGAATATCGGCGAGGGCAGCGCCGTGGAAATGGAAATGGTGCAGATAAAGGGTGTGGATTCCACCAACCGCGTCACAACGGCGAAGCTTGAAAAGGGCGCGCGCCTTGTTGTTCACGAGCGTTTGATGACCCACGGCGAGCAGCGCGCCGACAGCAAGTATACCATTGAGCTTAACGGTGACGGCAGCAGCGCGGACGTGGTTTCGCGTTCCGTTGCGCGCGATGCGAGTGTGCAGAATTACTGCTCCCGCCTTATCGGCAACGCCGAGTGCACGGGGCATACCGAGTGCGACGCTATTATAATGGATTCGGCGCACGTGTTGGCCGTGCCGGAGCTGGAAGCGAATAATATTGACGCGGCGCTCATCCACGAGGCCGCCATCGGCAAAATCGCCGGGGATCAGATTATAAAGCTTATGACCCTCGGCCTCACCGAAGCCGAAGCCGAGGAACAAATAGTAAACGGATTCTTGCGATGAGGGGCGGGTATAACGCCCCTCTTTTCTTATGCTCTGTTTATCTTGAAACAAGGTCGGCTTGTGTCATTTGCAGCGTGAAAAGTATTCGTCCCGTGAGACAAAATGCCCATCAACATCGCGAATATGCCGAAAGAGAAAAAATATACGAGGGTAAAGCTCGCTGAGATAATTGTAAAAATCCTGATAGCAGCGGCCGTCTGCGAAGCCCTTATCGGAGACATAGTAAAGCTTATATACCCATGGCTTTTCCCGCGAAATCCTGACTATGTACATATCCGACTCGGATTCCCGCAAATGAGCGTTCAGCTTTTCGGTCAGCTCGTCAATTGCGGCCTTTTCCTCGGCTTCATACTCCTTTTTCTTGCGAGCAGCTTCTTTACGCTGCGCCTTGGCTGCTTCTTTTTTCGCAAGAGCATTCCAAAACGGACTTTTGGGATTGGGAAGCAGAAAAGGGCATCTCTTTCTTTGACAATTGTGCTTCATTAGCAGCTTACTGTTGAGCGCACCGCGGTGCAGATGATATCTGCACCAGCCTATAATATGATCCTCCCGTATGGGGACTGTTTTGCCTGTGACAAGTTTAGCCATAACCATTCCGCAATTGTACGCTTGTCCGTTTAAGGACGGTGCAGAATCGTTTGAAGCTTCATTGGATGCCGGAAGTTGTGATGAAAAGGCAAGTGACGGATAAGATTCGACCGAATCGGTGTCTGCGGTTTGCGCTTCAGGAGCTTGAGGCTTGCAAAGCTTGCATGGACGGCGATTTTTCGCCGCTGTTTTATAGTAAACAGAACCGAGAATGCTATCTGCGGATTTTGCGTTCAGGCATAGCTTGCAATCGCGTCTGTGAAAAACGTCCGAGCATTTGAGAAAAATATAGTTATACCCGGTGCGTTCGATTATATCGGCGTTTGCTTCGCGCCTGTCCTTTGAATACTGTACTTCGGTGACCGCGAGCTTCTGCGATGAAATGAGTTGCGATATGTTTGTATGTTTGAACAACAACCGCATAGCCTCAACATCATTTGCAGAGCAATTCTCCGGCGAAGGCGGGGTTTCATTAAGCTTAGAGAGCAACTGATAAGGCGAGAGATGTTCGGGCTTTTTTCCGAGCAGAGCTTTTCGGACAGATTTTGCAGTGCGGTAAATCTTATTGTCAATTGTGAGGTTATAGCTCATCAAAAGTGCTGCTAAGTATCTTCCGTTGGATCGTGCCCACACCCATATTTCATCGCTTGGAATCAGCCATTGCACAAAGGTTTTGATACACTCTTTTGTGGACACACCGTACTTAAAGCTCCCTATGTCTAGGCCGCCGAATGCCATGTGTTTGTCGTTTGCGTAAAAAGCAGCTCCTGGGTTAACAAGAATGTTCAAGCGGTCAAGCGGTTCCCACTCGTCATCAACACGCAGGGCAGATAGTTGGGTCAGGTGCTTTTCCCCGTCATCTATCCATTCCAAATCCAAAAGAACGATCATTATCCTACCCACCCCAACGCAGTAGTGTTCTAAAAACTCACTGCGCTGTTTTTTTTGTTGTATTTGTATGAGCAAAACGCGCCGTGCATTATTTTACCATATTATATATGCTACACCTTCCTGCGTCAACTATTAATATAATCAAATGAGAAGAAATGCGAAAA
>CAYRPD010000170.1:0-2336 GCA_964426095.1 uncultured Oscillospiraceae bacterium
AATATCATTGCTTCCCCAAGGAGAAACAAGATGAAGAGGAACATGAGAGACAACAACGATGCCCCCACAACCCGGCGCGGCGCGAGAAGCGGCGGCGGGAAAATAAAGCTTATACTGGCGCTTGCACTGGCGGTGCTGGTTATCGTGCTGGCAGTGATAATCATCATGCAGGCAAAGCAAGCGAGCGCAGAGCGGGGTGAGGCCGCGCAAAGCGCACAGATTGCGGAAATGCAGGCCGCCGAGGAGCAGGCCGTGGCGGAGAAAGCCGCCGCCGAGCAAGCCGCGCGCGAGGCGGAGGAAGCCAAACGCATGGAGGAAGAGCGCGCCAAACGCGCCGCAGAAGCCGCGCAGTACAGCTTCTATCAAAAGCTCGCCAAGGGCTATGATACGAAAATGCTCATCATGGGCGACTCGGTCATAGACGGCACGGGCGCGAGCAGCGAGAGCACCACGTGGTTTGCCCTCTTGCAAGAGCATATCGAAAAAACCTACTACCCCAACGGCGAGGGCACGTTCACAATTGAAAACGCCGCCGGCACGGGGCACAGCCTATTTCCGGACTTGCTGAGCGTTAAGGACGGGGCCTTGGCCGCCGACTGCGATGTCGCAGTGCTCTGCTACGGCAATGAAGACCCAAAGGCCGATTTCAGCGCCTACTTTGAAGCGCTCACGCGCGCAATACACTTGAAAAACCCGGACAGCGCGATAATCTTCGTGCTTGAATCCACCGAGGGCGGGCATACCGAGCGCATGGTGTATGTTGAAAACACCTGCGCCTACTACTCCATCCCGGTGGCGGACACATTCGGCCCGTACTACGCGCTGGGCGAAAAGGAGTTTTTCAACGCCTTTGCCGATGCCGTCCACCCCAACGACAAGGGGCAGCAGATCTACTTTGAGGTCATGCGCGATGTTATAGACGAGAATGTGACCGCCGACACTGGTAAAATGCAGGATATGGAGCCTTTCAGCGGCGACAGCGGCCTATTTGATAACCTCAAATACATTCCCGCGAGTGAATTCACCCGCGACGGGGACTTGACGTATACCATCCCGGCGGACGCAGAGCAGGAGATACGCGGTGTGTTGATGCTTGACTGCGGCTATCCTGTTTCCCGCGAGACGGCCAAGGTCATTGCCGATGATATCCTGTACACGCTCCCGCGCGGCGAGGCGATACACGACACTGTCAACGGTGACAGATACCTTTTCACCGTGTACAGAGACTTCATATTTAAAAAATCCCTCAACGTAATATTCACGGAGAAGTCCAATGCGGACGAATTTAACGGCGTTTACCTCATGTGGCCCACGCCAAAAGAAAGATAATTCAGAAAAAATCGAATAAAATCGCAAAAAGCCGAAACATTTTCCCCTCGGAAAGCGTTTATATAAGTGAGAAGAGTTAACACGAAACTACTTGAACGAAGGAGACGGAAAAATGAAGAGGCTTTTTGCGTTTTTATTATGTCTTGCCTTGCTCACGCTCTGCGCTTGTGCTTCCCCGGCTGCCGCAGTGAGCGAAACCGCCGCGCCGACACTTGCCGAGGGCAGCCACGGCGCAAACGAAATGCCCGTTGTCCGCACGGAAGAGACGGCGAACGCGCAGCGTGATGAGCGCGTGAAAGAAGCTGCCGAAGAGAAAATCGCAAGTGAAAAGGAATTCATGGACAGCGTTTTTGCGCCCGTGGGCAAGCTCTATTTCAAGGAAAACGAGCTGGACGCGTTCCGCGCGCTTGACCAAACAGCGGAGCATACCTTTGCCGTTCAGGACTATTTCGGCGCGAAAACCGATGCTCGCCTTGAACGCTATGACGAGATGACCGCCCTTCAGTTTGAACTGGCGGAGCAGTATCAACAGGCGGAAAACGGCGAGACTCCGCAGGGTGAGCACGATTTTGACCGCAGTGCGTATTCCGTCAGCAACAGTCAATATCCAAGCGAGGCGGCGCTGTCGCGCTTGCCGCGAGAGTGGTTTGAAAACGAACAAAAAGTCGCGGATTATTTCGCCACGGAGTATGATTATGTGCAAATACACGCGATTTACAACGTGTATGTGATGAAAACCGCCAAGATGTTTGCCGAGCTGGGCTGCAAAAGCGAGGTCAGGCGGTACAGCGCGGTCGTTGACGAGGAAGCGAGTAACAGAGACATTTGCTTTGTCACCACTACCCCCGAACATCTCTGGGAGATATCCGACAAGGTTGAGCCGCTCTGCCTTGTCGAAGATGTGTCGGACGCGCTGCGACAGCGCTTTGACAGCGTGGTGTGGTCAGCGGAGGGGTGAAAATGCCGAAGAAAGATAAGCTTGCCGCGCGGCTTCGGCGCGGCGACAC
>CAYRPD010000171.1:0-2321 GCA_964426095.1 uncultured Oscillospiraceae bacterium
AAGCCCACTTGGATGCTTTGGGGGCTGACAAGCTCGGTATGCGCAAGCGATGAGTTTATGCCGCCGCTGTTCTTCTGGACGCTCGCGGAGAATGACGCGAAGCGCGGCAGCCAAACCTCGCGCACGTTTATACGTATGTTCACGAACATCATGCTTTACCTCGCGGCGGTGGATGACGAGGTTTCGGTGAAAGAGGCCGAGTACATAACCGAGGGGATAGACCGCCTTTCCGCCATATGCGATGCAAGCGGCGTGGCGCGCGGGCAAGAGGGGCTTGACCCGCTCGACTATGTGACGAGCAATGCCGCCGGTTTTCGCGAAAAGCACGGTGCGGAGGTTTCGTCCGCCGCGGCGGGCGGCGCGAGCCAAGCGCAAAGCGCCGCCCCCGCCGAGCAGGGCGAAGAGGAAAAGCCGAGCTTTGACGAGCTTATGGCGCAGTTAGAGGCGCTTGTCGGGCTGGAGGACGTGAAAAAGGACGTTAAAAACCTCATTAACCTTGTGAAAGTGCGCAAGCTGCGCGAGGCAAACGACTTGCCCGTGCCGCCGATGAGCCTGCACATGGTGTTTCTCGGCAACCCCGGAACGGGCAAAACCACCGTGGCGCGCCTTATAAGCTCGCTGTATGCGTCAATCGGCGTGTTGACTAAGGGGCAGCTTGTTGAGGTTGACCGCTCGGGGCTTGTGGCGGGCTACGTGGGGCAGACGGCGCTTAAAACGCAGGAAGTTATAAAATCCGCGCTGGGCGGCGTACTCTTTATAGACGAAGCCTATTCCCTCTCTTCCGGCGGAGAGAATGACTTTGGCCGCGAGGCGATAGAGACGATATTAAAGGCGATGGAAGATCACCGCGATGACCTTATCGTGGTCGTGGCGGGGTATACCGAGCCCATGGAGCAGTTTATGAACTCCAACCCCGGGCTTGAATCGCGCTTTAACAAACGCTTTTTCTTCCCCGACTACAACGGCGAGCAGCTCATGGCAATCTTCCGCGCCCAGTGCAACAAGAACAGCTACACCCTCACGCCCGAGGCCGAGGAAGAGGCGCTTAAGCTCTTCGACGAGCTTTACGAAAACCGCGACGAGAACTTCGGCAACGGCCGCGATGTGCGAAATCGCTTTGAGGACATGATAATTCGCCAGTCCAACCGCGTGGCAGCGATGGACGCGCCCACCAAGGACGATTTGACCGCCATTTTGCCGCAGGATCTGCGGGATGAGGAAGAAAAGTAAATAATTAAAAGGAGAAATGCACATGAACAACACCGCAACCGGGACAGTCGAAAAAGTCAGCCGTCAATGGTGGCTCAAAGTGAACACCAAGCCCGTGCGCGTACTCGGCAGTGACGGCGCACAGTACCCGCACATCATAAGCGTGAAATACAGCGTGGGCGGGAAAGAGTACACGAAGCATAAATGGGTCAGCGCGGGAAAGCCCGTGCCGGAAGTCGGCAAGAGCGTGAGCGTGAGCTACTGCGAGGATAAGCCCGCAAAGGCAACAATAGAATTACAATAATATAATAGTGTAGGGCGAGCCGCAACGGCTCGCCCTTTGTGCGTCATTCCGCCAGTGCGTTTGCGCGGCGGATAATTTCTTTTATTCTTTCGGCGTAGCGGCGGGTGTCCTCGTCCGCGTCCGCTGTCGGCAGTATCACGCGAAAGCGTGTCCCCTCGTGCGGCAAGCCCGTGAGGATATCCCAAAGCGCGTCAAGGTTTTCCCCGTACCAGTCCTGCCACGCCATTTTCCGTCTTAGCTCGGCATAGAGCGAGGCGCGGTCGCGGCAGGGGGCAAAATCCAGCGTCACTGCGCCGGTGAGCGCGGTTAAAAGCCCGGCGCACCCGGCGTAGATATCCGCCCAAGCGCGGTCAAAGTCGCGGGTATACCAAGGGTCGTCTATCTCCTCGCCGACACGCCCGGCATAGTCCAAGAGGTTACGGAGCTTGCGCTCGCTGTCGGGCGCGAAGAAGCGCGCGAGGTTGCGGCGGTTTTCCTCGTCCATGCTTATGATAAGGTCGTAATGCTCATAGTCGCTTTTTCGCATTTGGCGTGCGCGGTGGGCAGAGCAGTCAATGCCGTGCGCGGCCAGCATACGCCGCGCCGGGGGATACACGCCGTTGCCCAGCTCTTCCGTGCTCGTCGCGGCGGACGCGATTTCAAACTCCCGCTCCAGCCCCGCATCGGCCACGAGCTTTTTCATTATATACTCCGCCGTCGGGCTGCGACAAATGTTGCCGTGGCAGATAAAAAGCAGTTTTGTCATAGTTTTCTCCTTATATGTGCTGTTTTGCCTATCTTTTCTGCACGTTTCTGACGGTTTCGGCAA
>CAYRPD010000172.1:0-2258 GCA_964426095.1 uncultured Oscillospiraceae bacterium
TTGATATCCTCGCCCAAGAGGTTATCACAAAGGGAAATCAAGCAAAGCTCAACCACCGTTTTGGGGTTTTTCGCTTCACGAAGCTGCATGGAATAGCGCTGAACGGTTTCCATGGCGCAAATAAGCTCCTCACGGGTCATTTTCGCGGCAAAATCGGCCAACAAGGCCGGCTCATACCCGCCGGAGATAAGCCCCGAGCCGCTGTCGGGCGCGACAGAATGAATGAGCACATCGCGCAAAAGGCCGCTCAGCTCTTTCAAAAACGAAGAGGGGTCTTTGCCGTCCATCCAAAGGGAATTAAACTCGGCAAGGGCAGAGGCCGCGTCATGGTTCAAAATGAAGGACAGCATATCCTTTATGCGGCGATTCCCGGCCAAGCCCATGGCGGAATACACGGCCTCGGCATCTATTTTTTCCTGCGCGGAGCATTGATCCAAAAGGCTCAAGGCATCGCGCACGCCGCCCTCGGCCATGCGGGCGATAATCTCGGCGGCATCGGGCGTGAGCTGAAACTGCTCGCGCGAGGCGACAAACTCAAGATACTTTGCAAGCTCCGGCGCGTCAATGCGGCGGAAGCTGTGCCGCTGGCAACGGGACAAAATAGTCGCGGGGACTTTTTGAAGCTCGGTCGTGGCGAGGATAAACATGAGGTGCTCCGGCGGCTCTTCAAGAATCTTTAAGAGCGCATTGAACGCCGAGGCGGAGAGCATATGCACTTCGTCAATGATATAAACGCGCTTTTTCACGCTCGCGGGAGAGAACACCGCCTCTTCGCGCAGGGCGCGGACATTGTCAACGCCGTTATTGGAAGCCGCGTCAAGCTCCACCACGTCCATGACAGAGCCGTCTAAAATCCCCTTGCAGGACGGACACTCGCCGCAGGGGTTGCCGTTGACGGGGTGCTCGCAGTTGACGGCGCGCGCCAAGATACGCGCACAGGTGGTTTTGCCCGTGCCGCGAGTACCGATGAAGATATACGCATGAGAAAGCCGCCCGGACTTGACTTGGTTTTTCAAAGTCTCGGTAACGTGTTTTTGGCCGACAACCTCATCAAAGGTCTGCGGCCGCCACTTTCTGTAGAGCGCCTGATACAAGCTGACACCCTCTTTCGGCATAGTATACATGGCTCTTGACAAGACTGCACACCCTACTTCGGATAATGCGCTATGCCCGTTACGCCGGCAGCCGGCTCGAACCCGGCTGCCTCGCGGCACACGGAAAGCACCGCTTAATGCTGCTCGGTTCCCCGCCTGACATGGTTCACGGGTTTCCGTTGCGCAAGACCGGGTCGTCATCACTGCTTACCGGGGTCAGACGACACAGCCCACACCCTCGGTCGGGAATTCGTCCCTGCTGTAGCGGATTGCAGGTTACAGGGCACCGCTGGCTCCCCGACTAGTGCAGCCTTGTCAAAAGCCACGCGACTATTCTACTACAAGTTTTGAAATTTATCAACTTTTTTCTTTACAAATAAAAAATTTGTGTTATAATGGTCAAGCTGTGAGTTATGAGACACCACGGCGAGGCAATATGGGCCCGTAGCTCAGCTGGGAGAGCGCACGGTTCGCATCCGTGAGGTTCGAGGGTTCGATCCCCTTCGGGTCCACCAATAAGAAAAAGTCATTCTTTTAGAATGACTTTTTCTTATTGGTGGAATGATGTTTGCCCTACGGGCAAATGATGTTCGCTTCGCGAATGATGTTGGCTTCGCCAATGATGACGCTTCGCTAATGTCGGTGGCAAACATCGCTCCTCCTCTCCGACTTGAACCCGCTTCGCTGGGCTTCAAGTCGGTTTTTACGCTAAGTCCAACTTCACGTGTTTTATCTACACATTTAAACAACAAAAATCCCCGCGCTGTTGTGCTTGACAAAGGGGCGTGGTGGGAAGTATAATAAATATGCGAAGAGCACTGCGACAAGCGGTTAGCTCAGATGAGATTTGGAATCAAAAGAATTGAAACCGTCACTTGCCCGAGTGGCGGTTCTTTTATTTACCCGTTCTTAACCCCTATTCCCCTTGCAATTTGGGGTGGATTGTACTATACTAAAGATAAGAACACACAGAGCGTAACGCGTGTTTTTAAGAGCAAATAAACAGCATCGGCGAAAAACATATATGTTTTTCGCATTTCCGTGCGGAAATGGATTTTTTAGTGCGCCGCGCGTCGGGCTATTCGCTCACGTGCGGCTGATTCGGCACGGTGCGCCGCGCGGGAAGCATATAAATTTCGGATTCAATAAAGCGTATATATAAAA
>CAYRPD010000173.1:0-2231 GCA_964426095.1 uncultured Oscillospiraceae bacterium
TCATTGCCGCCACCATGGCCAACGCCGTTCAGGAAGGCCGCCAGGGCGTTGACGCAGAGGGCGAAGCCGTTGAGGCCGAAGCCGCTGTTGCAGAAGCTTCCGTTGAGGAATAATTCAGAAAGCTTACGATAAGAGGCCGGGCAACCGCCTCTTATCACCGATTATATTATAGGAGGAAAAATCACTATGGCATTTACCGCTCAGGATGTTAAGACACTCCGCGAGATGACCAACGTCGGCATGATGGACTGCAAGAAGGCTCTCACCGAGACCGACGGCGATATGGACAAGGCAGTCGAATGGCTGCGTGAAAAGGGCTTGGCAAAGGCCGCAAAGAAGGCCGGCCGCATTGCTGCCGAGGGTATGGCTTACGCCGATGTTTGCCCCAAGTGCGGTGTGGGCGCTGTTGTCGAAGTCAACTGCGAGACTGACTTCTGCGCAAAGAGCGAGCTGTTTGTTCAGTTCGTTAAGGACATTTGCAAGACCGTTATCGTTGAGAACCCCGCCGATGTTGACGCACTTATGAACTGCAAGTACGCCGGCACCGACCTCACCGTTGCCGAGACTCTTCCCGAGAAGGTCATGAGCATCGGCGAGAATCTTCAGATTCGCCGTTTCGTCCGCTTTGACACCAACACCAGCGTTGCATACGTTCACGCCGGCGGCAAGATAGGCGTTCTCGTCAACCTCGCTGTCGAGGGTGACATTGACGCAACCGAGATCGGCAAGAACGTTGCCATGCAGATCGCCGCTCTCAACCCCCGCTTCTGGGACAAGAGCAACGTCAGCGAAGACGTGCTCGCCGAGGAGAAGAAGATCGCTCTTGCGCTCATGGATCAGGACCCGAAGATGGCTTCAAAGCCCCAGCAGGTCAAGGAAAAGATCGTCATGGGCAAGATGAACAAGTTCTACGAAGAGAACTGCCTGCTCCAGCAGGAGTACGTCAAGGACGGCTCCACCACTGTCGAGCGCTACATTGCTTCCGCTGCCAAGGAGCTCGGCGGCTCTGTCAAGTTTGTTGACGCTGTCCGCTTCCTCAAGGGCGAGGGCATCGAGAAAAAGCAAGAGGACTTCGCAGCAGAAGTCGCCGCTCAGATGAACATGGGCAAGTGAGCGCCGTCCCTGCTTTGCAATTATAGTTTGTAATTTCAGCGGCCTTACAATATAGTAAGGCCGCTGTTTTTCGCAGAAGAAAGAGGAAGGGTCAGCCAGATATGCTTGAACTGAAAAATATCTTTTTTGACGTGGCGGCGGAGGACGGCGAAAAGGAAATCATCAAAAACGTCAGTCTCACCGTGCCGGACGGGGAATTTGTCGTTATTACGGGGCCGAACGGCGGCGGCAAATCCACGCTCGCCCGCCTCATTATGGGCATAGAAAAGCCCTCCGCCGGTCAGGTGTTGCTTGACGGGGAGGACGTTACGAATTTGAGTATTACGGAGCGCGCCAATCTCGGCATAAGCTTTGCCTTGCAGCAGCCTGTGCGCTTTAAGGGCATTCGTGTGATTGACCTTTTGCGCCTTGCAGCAAAAAAGGAGCTGAGCGTAGGCGAGGCGTGCGATTATCTCTCGGCTGTCGGGCTGTGCGCGCGCGATTATATTGAGCGCGAGGTAAACGCCAGTCTCTCCGGCGGCGAATTGAAGCGTATTGAGATTGCCACCGTCCTTGCGCGCGGCACGAAGCTTGCCGTTTTTGATGAGCCGGAAGCAGGGATTGACCTTTGGAGCTTCCAAAGCCTTATTCAGGTGTTTGAGAATATGCGCAAGCGCACCCACGGCTCTATACTCATCATTTCCCACCAGGAGCGTATACTGGATATTGCCGATGAAATAGTCCTCATTGCCGACGGCAAGGTGAAAAAGCAGGGGCGCAAGGATGAGATTCTGCCCGAGCTTTTGAAAACCACCTCGCCCGCCACGTGCAACAGGATAATGGAAGGAGGCCGCACCAATGCTGACTGATGTGCAAAAGCGCCTTTTGGCCGAGATTGCGGACTTGCATAACGTGCCTACGGGCGCGTACAATATCCGCGCCAACGGCGAATCCGCCGGGCGCAGCTCCACGGCCAATATTGAGATAAGCTCCAAAACAGATAAGCCCGGCATTGATATCCGCATCAAGCCCGGCACGAAGAACGAAAGCCTGCATATCCCCGTTGTTGTCAGCGAAAGCGGGCTGAAAGATGTTGTTTATAATGATTTCTATGTCGGCGATGACTGCGATGTGCTCAT
>CAYRPD010000174.1:0-2189 GCA_964426095.1 uncultured Oscillospiraceae bacterium
CTCCTTCCGTAACTGGGTTAATACAGGGAATACTCCTGCTGTATACAAAAAATTAGTTTTCCTCGGCCTGTGCAACAGGCTCGGCCGCCTGTTCGGGCTTGGGCTGCTTGGGTTTCGCCGGCTTTTTTGGCGGCGTGGTGGGCTTGGGGGAAAGGAATATCGACATACTGCGCCCCTCAAGCTTGGGCTGCTTGTCGAGATTGGCGATATCAGCGCATTTCGCCGCAAAGTCGCGCAAAAGCGTTTCGCCGATCTGCGTGTGCGCCATTTCGCGGCCGCGGAAACGCACGGATGCCTTGACCCTGTCGCCGTCGGCAAGGAACTTCTGAGCGTTTTTGAGCTTGGTGTTGAAGTCATTGGTATCAATACCGGGAGACATACGAATCTCCTTTATCTCAATGACGCGCTGATTCTTCTTGGCTTCCTTTTCCTTTTTGGTCTGCTCGAAGCGGAACTTGCCGTAGTCCATGATGCGGCAGACGGGGGGATTGGAGCCCGGAGCGATCTTGACGAGGTCAAGCTCGTGCTCAATGGCGATTTCGAGAGCCTTCTGCGCGGACATGATGCCCAGTTGCTCGCCCTCTGCCCCTATGAGACGCACTTCCTTGTCGATGATCTCCTCGTTGATTTGATGAACAGCGTTTGCGATTGTAAAACACCTCCGGTTAACAGCACAAAAGATTTAACGTGAATTGCAAAAAGCGCGGATGCACAGCATCCGCGCATAAAAACACATTCTCCGACCGCATGGCCTGTGCGTCCTTATTAACCTCGGCAAGCGCTTTCGCCGCCGGGTGAGGCTGGTGGATGCCATACCTTCTTTGTTTTAGCTCTGTTATTATATACGAGTGCCCCGTAGTTGTCAAGGGGTAATTTCAAGTTTTCGGTGAAATTTAAAATCGGCTTACTTCGCGCGCTTTCCCCTCTCAATCCCTCGCCAAAAAAGCTCATTCAGCTTGCTTAAGAGCCAGGCGGAGAGGGTGACGGCGGCGAGGACGGCGAGGTTTACAACGATATCGGGTACTGTGCCAGAGAGGGCATTGACGGTTTTGCCGCCGAGAAATTCCTGCACGCAATAAAACTCCAAGCTGATGCCGCCGATGAACGAAAGCGCTTTCAGCACGGCGCGGCCAACTGCGCCGCAAGAAACGTCAAGAATGCGGAAAAGCTCCGTCAAAAGCACGGTTAGGCCGAGCGCGGTGCAGTAATCCGGCAGGCAGCAGTTAGACTGCGGCAAGAGAAGCTCCAGCGAGCGGAAATTGCACAAAAAGCTCAGCACAAGCCCGACGGCGGCGAACGCCGCCCCGACAAGAAGCGCGGCGCGGCGGGAAATCTTCAAGCCGCCGTTTTGCGCGCAATGGCCGAGATACACACCCGTTAAGAAAACGGGCAAGCGATTTGTAAAGCCGTACATATCCTCGCGCAATGTGCCGATGAGAGCAAGGGAGAGGGCGTACCACAGCACGATTACCCCCGCCGTGAACACAAGCTTGGACTTTGCACGCGAGAAAAAGCGCCAATACAGCGGGAAAAGCAGATAAATTATCGCGACAGCGGAGACGAACCACAGGCAAAAGTACATATTCCCGAAGAGAAAGTTTACCCCCGTGACAACCTGCACAAAGCCGCGAAAGCCCCAGCGCTCAACCACGGCGCGCACGGACGCAACAACGAAAAACGGGAGCGCAATGCGCTTGAAGCGGCGATAATAAAACCCGCTCAGGCTGTGCTTTTTAACGGCGTAGCTAAGCCCCATGCCGGAAAGGAGAAAGAAAATATCCACGCCCTCAAACCCGAGGCGCTTGGTGACATTTTCAACATAGAACGCGGCGGACGCGCCGCCCTCGGCAAACAACGGCTGCCACAGGTGGAAAAAGAGAATCCACAGCGCGGCAAAGCCCATAAGCGGCGCTCTGTATTTATTTATAACCTTGAGCGTAGCGGTGTTTTCCATCGGTTTTCCCCTATCAAAAAGTACATTCGCCGCGTGATAAAACCCGTTCGAGCGGAAATGCTATAGGTATATCGACAACGGACGGAGTGACAACACTGTATGGCGGAATATGCGGCGGTTTTCATGCTGGGCGGGATACTGTACGGCGCGCTGGAAGTGCTTTGGCGCGGGTGGACGCACTGGACGATGCTCATTTGCGGGGGCGCGTGCTTCGTGCTGATGTACATCATCAGCC
>CAYRPD010000175.1:0-2178 GCA_964426095.1 uncultured Oscillospiraceae bacterium
AAGAGACCAACATCGGCGGCGGCGACAAGTTCCTCCTCTCCGCGCCTCCCACGATTTTCGCCGGCGGCGTTGCCACCATGGTTGCCACCATGTTCGGCGGAGTTGCGGAGTTCTCCAACCCCGTATACGACACCACCTATACCCTCCTCACCCTCGCTGTTTCCGTCTTTGCTCTGACCTCTCTTGACTCCGGCACGCGTCTTTCCCGCTATATGTTTGCCGAGCTCTTCATTCCCGAAGGCAAGACCCGCGAGGATCTCACCGGTGCCCGCAAGTTCTTCTCTAACCCGTTTGTTTCCACCCTCATCATGGTCGTCATCGGCTGTGGCATGGGCTTCATGGGTCTGAGCCAGATCTGGGGCGTGTTCGGCGCTGCCAACCAGCTCCTTGCCGGTATCGCAATGCTCGCTGTTGCTGCATGGCTCGGTAACATCGGCAAGAACAACAAGATGTTCTTCGTCCCGATGGCCTTCATGCTCGTTGCGACCATTACCTCTCTCACCATGACCATCATCGCCAAGATCAAGCTCATCGCCGCTGCCGGCGCTGCTTGGGGCGACTGGTTCCAGATGATTTGGTCCATCGGCCTTGTCGTTCTTGCTGTTATCCTTGTTGTTGAGGGCATCCAGGTTCTCGCCAAGGGCAAGAAAGAGAAGCAGGCTTAATTTCTAAGCTTACTTTGCCGAAATAAACTCAAATAAGTTTCCCGCCCGCTTCATTTTGAAGCGGGCGGTTTTCTGCTGTTGCCCGTGGGGAGAAAATATGGTATAGTATTCTTCGTATTATAAAAGTATAAAAGGAGAATATATTATAATGGAGCTTACAGCCAAGCATTTTTCCGAGCTTACCACACAGGAGCTTTTTGAGATATTCAAGCTTCGCGTTTCTGTGTTCGTTGTCGAGCAAAAGTGCTATTATCAAGAGGTGGACGAGCATGATTCCGCCGCTTACCATGTGTGGCTGCACGATGAGGACGGGATAGAAGCGTATTTGCGCGTGCTCCCGGCGGGGGAAACGTTTGAAGAGGTTTCTATCGGGCGTGTTATCGCCGTCAAGCGCCGCCGCGGGCTGGGTACGAAGATAGTTGCCGCCGGTATTGACGTTGCGCGCGAAAAGCTCGGCGCGAAGAAGATAAAAATAGAAGCGCAGACCTATGCCCGCGCTTTGTATGAAAAGCTCGGCTTTGTTCAGGTGGGCGAAGAGTTCTTAGAGGATGGCATTCCCCATATCCCCATGCTGTGGGAAGAAAAATAAGATAGGGGAACGGTTAGCCGCGCTCCTAACTGCGGATATAAAAATGACGCTTATCACTTTTCGTTGATAAGCGTCATTTTTTCCTCGCGCGTCATGTGCTTTATGTGCCACTCGCGGCTCATGGCCTCTTCGCGCGTTTCGGCTTGTTCGGAGTATATAAGCTCGGCGGGCAGACGCGAGCGCGTGTATTTTGCGCCTTTTCCGGCGTTGTGCGCGGCTACGCGCCGCTCCAAGTCATTCGTCCAGCCGGTGTATAATGTGCCGTCGGCACAGCGCAGGATATAAACCCAGTTCACCGCCGCACCTCGCGCACATTGCGCTCGAATTTGCTCCGCGCGCCCATTACCTCGTGCCCGCACCCGCAACAGCGCAGTTTAAAATCCGCGCCCGTGCGCAAAACCTCCCACTCGCGGCTGCCGCAGGGGTGGGCTTTTTTCATGCTCAAAATGTCCCCTACTCGGATATCCATTACTTTTTAATCTCCTCCCAGTAGCGGCGGGCGGCCTGCTCGGTTTTGTTGTCGCCGTACTCGTAGTAGCGGGCGGATTTCAAATCGTCCGGCAGGTATTGCTGCTTGACCCAGTGGTTAGAGTAATTGTGCGGGTATTTGTAGCCCTGCTCGCGCTCAAAGCCCGCGCCGTCCGCGTGTACGTTTTGCAGCTCCCGTGGGAATGCACCCACGTGCCCTGCGCGCACATCGGCTATCGCCGCGTCAATCGCCAGGCAAACGCTGTTGGATTTCGGCGCGGTTGCGAGCACCAGCGCCGCCTGTGCCAGCGGCAAGCGCCCCTCGGGCAGCCCCAATTGAAGCGCGGAATCCACACACGCCTTTACTATCGGCACGGCCTGCGGGTACGCAAGGCCGATGTCCTCGCTTGCCGAGGATAAAAGGCGGCGGCAAATGCCCACCAAGTCCCCGGCTTC
>CAYRPD010000176.1:0-2141 GCA_964426095.1 uncultured Oscillospiraceae bacterium
TGCCATTCCCTCGGAAGAAGCGTTCCGCGCCAATGTTATTAATGAAAGGGTGAGTATATATGCAGTCGCCTGATGTTCAGCGCCTCGCACATATCCGCGATTATTGTGTGGAAATCGAAAAACCGTCAGCCGCTACGGCAAATCCTTTGATGTGTTCGATAAAGACCCCGACTATCAGCGCTCTGTTGCATTTTGCATTCTGCAAATCGGCGAGCTTTCAAGCAAGCTTTCCGATGAATACCGCGCCGAAACCGCAAAACGCATTCAATGGGGACCCATTAAAGGAATGCGCAATCTTGTCGCGCATTCTTACGGCAGTATGAGCCGCGATATCATTTGGGAAACCGCCGTCACCGACATACCCGTACTTAAACTCTTTTGCGAAGAGCAACTGTCGGCTGTTGAGTAAAAAAAAGCAAGCGGGGTACTCTCTCGCTTGCTGCTTATCGCTATGCACGCCGCCCTAAACGAGCGGCGCTCTTTTTATACGTTGACTTTGCTTTCGGCTTCTTTCTCCAGCCCCAAGCGAACTAGTCTCTTGATTTCCGTTTGCCGCGCTTTCCCGTCAAGGGCGGCTATGATATCTGCATCAGTATGCTTATTTAACTTTAATCCTATAAAAATGGTGTTTTCCGCAATCCAGCGGCGTTTTGCTTCACTATCAGGCATTACTATTACCTCTTGTTTTTCTCATCGTCACACTTTATAATGGTGGTTGCCGGGAGGGGCTGTGTTCCCTCTTGCCCCCAAGTTTGCTTTAGCCGGTTTACTGGGTTGTTTCTTTTAAAAGTCTGTCGAGGTCTTTCAAAAACTCTTCTTTTGTTGTTGACTTTTCGGCTAGTATTTTTATAGCGTTGATTAGCATTTGCATTTCTGCCTTTTCTTCGGCCTCATTTAATATTTCTTCGTCCACGGTTTATGTTCTCCTTTCTGTTTTAGGTTTTATCGCAGATTGGTGCATATTCTATACGTATTTCAGGTTCTTTTTGTATTTTACCATCTTTTTTGCTCTTTGTCTACGCCAAAAAACCAAATCAAAGCCCAGCGAAGCGGGTTTGATTTGGGGAGGAGGAGCAATGAAGCTCGGACGAAAAAAACGACAACTCCGAAGAGCTGTCGTTTTTTGAGCGGAGCGGAATTAGCTCCGACGATGGAGCTGCTACCCAGATTTCCCTAAAGGGACTAGGAAGCGCTGCGCGCTTCCGTCGCGAATGGGGACCTCTTCTTATTAGAAATAAAGGATGAGGTCCCCATTTCCACTCTGAAAAGTTACTAAAAAGACAGCCCATGCTATGTAGCATGGGCTGTCTTTTTGGAGCTGCTACCCAGATTCGAACTGGGGACCTCATCCTTACCAAGGATGCGCTCTACCTGCTGAGCTATAGCAGCAAAGTTCATGCCCCTTAGTGAAGGGGCATGAGCGTGGCGACCAAGAAGGGACTTGAACCCTCGACCTCCGGCGTGACAGGCCGGCGTTCTAACCGACTGAACTACTTGGCCATGGCCTCACGGCTTGATTATATTATCAAACCACGCTCAATTTGTCAATACTTTTTTCAAAATCTCTTCAACTTTTTTTGCAAATTTTCAAATTCCCCCGCGCGTGCGGCAATCCGCCGCCGCGAACGCACTGCGCGCGCATTTTATCTTGAAAACGCCCGCTTCCAATGGTATACTTTATGTTACCACAATTTCGACACGCTTCGAGAGGGGAAAGCGGCATGAAACGCAAAATAATCACCGGCATAATCGCGGCGATATACATTATATTACTCGTTATAATCTCGGCCTCGTGGCTGTGGCAGATAGGCTTGAGCGGCATCGCCGCCGCTGTCACAAACTCCGTGGCGTTTGAAGAGGGCGTATTCAAAAAGGACGTGACGGAGCTGACGCTCGTTCTGCACGAGGGCGAGGCGGAAAAGCTTTCGGAGCTGACGGCACTGCGCACACTCGACCTGCGCGGGAGCGACTGCACGGCCGAGCTTTACACTTGGGCGCAGGCGCACCCGGATGTGGCGGTTTCCTACGATGTTCCCCTGCCGGACGGCACGCGCGCCGACCGTGCCGCAACCACACTCAGCTTTGCCGCCGCCACGGCGGACACGCTGCCCGCTTACACCGCCGCGCTTGAATATCTCCCC
>CAYRPD010000177.1:0-2128 GCA_964426095.1 uncultured Oscillospiraceae bacterium
AAAACTTTACCACTCTCTGCTCGCCGCTGAAAGAATCAAAGGTTGCGGTTGCATCTTCAAAATACAGCACCTGCATATTGCCGTCATCGGCGGCGTAGTTCTTTTTCATAAACGGATACGCATCCAGCATTGCCTGACGGGTTTCCATGCGGTCATCCTCTATGAGCTTGCCCGTGATTCTCACCCACTCCGTGCCGTTGCAGGCGCACACTTCCGTCTTAGGGTTCGCGCCCAGCTGCTTTGACACGCTCTTGCACTTGCCGGTCATGATGCAAAGTCTGCCGTCAATGATGTGCGCAATGCCGAACGGGCGGACATGGGGCTGATCGCCGTCTACGGTTGCCACAAAAAACACGTTGGTTTTCTGCAAAAACTCACATACTGTTTTCACGAATATATTACCTCCAAAATAAAGAGTTAACCAAGTATATCACACCTTGGGTTACCACGATATTACACGCTCCCCTGCTTGCCGCGTTTAGCTTCACACCTCGGAAAACTTATACTCGGCGTAGCGGTGGTATTCCTCACACGCGCGGAGAACGACCGAGGGAAACTGCGGCTTATTGGGGCTGTCGGGATAGGCTTCCGGCTCTAAGGCAAGGCCGCAATTCTTGCTGTGCGGCGCGGATATCGCCGAGGCCGTATAAACCTGCAAGGCGGGGAAATCCGTATACACATCAAGGCAAATGCCGTCATGCGAAACCGTGCAGGCGTGAGTATCGCTCAAGACAAAGGCATCATCAAAGTCGCGCGCGATGCGGCGAGGCGCGGCAAAGTCAAACTCGCCCTCGCAGGGCAAAACGCGCCCCGTGGGGATAAGCCCGGCACCCACCTCAAGGTGGCCGGACGCGGAAAGGCGCATATCATAATCAAGCGCGCTCCCCTCGCCGAGGGCAAAGTACATATGCGAGGTGGGGGCATACACCGTGTCCGCATCACTCACGCCGCCGAAATCAAGCCGAAGCGTATCGCCAAGGACGGTATAGGTGACGCTCGCGGTGAGATTGCCGGGGAAGCCGTTTTCGCCGTCCGGCGAGTGGAGCGTGAAGCGCACGGAGCTATCCGAAAGCACCTCGGCCGCCCAAGCGCGGCTTTCAAACGAGGGTTTGCCGCCGTGGAGCTGGTTTTCGCCCTCGTTCGCGGGGAGAATATATTCTCGGCCGTTGAGCGTGAAGCGCGCGCCGCCTATGCGATTTGCATAACGGCCGATTATTGCACAAATATACGCCGTGCCGTTTTCGTACCCCTGCGCATCGTCATAGCGCAAAACCGTCTCGCGCCCTTTGTATTCAAGGCTTTCAACGGTCGCGCCCAGCGTAATAACCGAGACGCGCAAAATGTCACTGCCGAATGTATACTTTTCGTATTCGCCGTAACGCTCTTTGTTCATGTCTTTGCTCCTTAAATCAGCATTTTATTTTTGTTTTGGTTTTATCATACTCTATACGAGCAGAAAATGCAATAGTTTCGGCGAATTTCGGTATTTTTTTATCAAAGTTGCTTTCGTTAAAGCGCTAAAAAATTTTTGTGAAAAACTGTGCAGATTGCGTATTGTAGAGCGGCGAATAATCTAGTATAATATCACAGTCAAAATGGATATTTACCCATACCCTAATTCTATAAATTTCAGGAGGTCAGCCCATGCTGAATAATGAATACTTAAAGCGCGTATATGCCGAGGTTGAGCGGCGCGACGCTCACGAGCCGGAGTTTTTGCAGGCCGTGCGCGAGGTTTTTGAATCTCTGGAGCTGGTTGTGGATAAACACCCGGAGTGGGAGAAAAACGGAATTATCGAGCGCTTTGTCGAGCCTGAGCGCGTGATCGAGTTCCGCGTCCCTTGGGTGGACGACAACGGCGTGACGCGCGTCAACCGCGGCTTCCGCGTGCAGTATAACTCCGCAATCGGCCCTTATAAGGGCGGTCTGCGCTTCCATCCGAGCGTGAACCTCTCCATTATGAAGTTCCTCGGCTTTGAGCAGATTTTGAAAAACTCCCTCACCACCCTGCCCATGGGCGGCGGCAAGGGCGGCTCGGACTTTGACCCCAAGGGCAAATCTGACGGCGAGGTTATGCGCTTCTGCCAGAGCTTTATGACCGAGCTTTACCGCCACATCGGCCAGTTCA
>CAYRPD010000178.1:0-2124 GCA_964426095.1 uncultured Oscillospiraceae bacterium
CCTGCCGGATAACTACATCACCAAAGCCGAGGCCGAGAAAGCCGGGTGGAACGGCGGCAACGTTGAAAAATACTGCCCCGGCAAGTGCATCGGCGGCGGGCACTTCGGCAATTACGAGGGGCTTTTGCCCGAAGCTGACGGCAGAGAGTGGACCGAGTGCGACATTAATACGCTTTCTGCTTCCTCTCGCGGGGCGGAGCGCTTGGTTTTTTCAAATGACGGGCTTATATATTACACGCCCGATCACTATTCTTCCTTTGAGCTTTTGTACGGCGAGCCGTGACAAAACCGCGCTCGACAAAAACTTATCTCCCCATATAAAAACTTTTCGACAAAATTCGACATTCCAAAACAAAGAAATTTTACTGTATTTGTCGAATTGTATTGCGTACTGTCGAGCCATAGTGTATTATGTCAACAAGTTGATTATATTTTTCGACAGCATTCTGTTGTTCTGCGTGTGTCAACTATGGTAAATTTACTTCGACAAGACGGTGAAAACTGCTTTTAAATACAGCGTGCTCCGCACAGCGCAATTTGGGAGGAAAGAATTATGGAAACCAAAATCCGCATTCTCGCAGCAGACTCGAACACAGAATTCTGCAAAACACTCGAACGAGTGATGACCGCAGAAAAGGACATGGAGCTTGTCGCCTCGGCATCGGACGGGGCGGAGGCTCTAGCGAAAACGGCCGAGCTTAAACCCGACCTCGTGCTTTTGGAGCTTGTGCTCCCGAAGCTGGACGGGCTTGAGGTGCTTCGGCGTATGCCGGAAACCGGGTACAAGCCGAGCGTTATTGTCCTTTCCGGGTTTATTAACAATAATGTCGTGGCGGCGTGCTCTGCCGCCGGGGCGGACTTTTTCATCACCAAGCCCTGCGATTCGGCAACCCTGCTCACGCGCATACGTCAGATAGTCGGCTCTGCCAAGGCCGCATCGGGCAATGTCGGCTATGATTGCCGCGCGATAACCTCGCATATGCAGACGCAGGAAGAGGCCAACCTCGAAGCCACCGTGACCGATATCATCCACGAGATAGGCGTACCCGCACACATTAAGGGCTATCAATATCTGCGCGAGGCGATTATACTCACCATAAACGACATGGATATGATAAACGCCGTTACAAAGGTGCTCTATCCCGAGGTTGCCCGCAAGTTTAACACCACGCCCTCCCGCGTTGAGCGCGCCATACGCCACGCTATTGAAGTCGCGTGGGATCGCGGCGATATCGAAACACTCCAGCGCTTTTTCGGCTACACCGTTTCCAACATCAAAGGCAAGCCCACCAACAGCGAGTTTATCGCCATGATAGCGGATAATCTCAGCCTGCGGCGCAAGCAGGTGGCGCAGTAATATGATTTCAAGCTTCCCCGTGCGGTTTTTCGCCGCGCGGGGTTGTTGTTTTGCCGCTCCCTCTTGAAAAATATGTGTCGGCGGCGTTATAATGGGGTTACTATATAAACGGAGGCCAACCCTATGCCCAAAAGTATTTTCACCACCCCTGTCGTTGTTTCGCCCGACTATACCGGCCAGCACGGCCGCCTTACGCCGCTCGGCGTTTTCACGGTGTTTCAGAACATCGCCTCGCAGCACGCCGAGGAGATAGGCGTAGGTATAAGCGCCTTGGAAGCGAAGAAGATTTTTTGGTTGACGGTACACACGCGGGTTGATTTCTTCTCCCCTGCCTCGCTCTTGGACGAGTTAACCGCCGAAACCTGGCCGGAAAAATGCGAAGCGCGCGCATATCGCAGCTACCGCAGCTATTCTCTCAAGCGCGGTGAGGAGCTTATCGCCCTCGGGCGCACCCAGTGGGTTGTTTACGGCGCAGAGGGCAGGATTTTGAATTTCGGCGCGGCCGGTTTCCCGGAGGACTATGTTTTTTCCGATAGAACGGGCATAACTGCATCCCCCACTCGCTTTACGGACGATTTCACCGAGGCCGATTTTGTCGGCAAGCACATTGTGCGCTCTACGGATATTGACATCGGGCATCATATGAATAATGTGGCATATGTCCGCGCCCTTTTGGACTTTTTCCCCGCTGAGGAGCTTGACAGCGGCAAGATTCGCTCCATGGAAGTCCACTACTCCGCCCAGTGCCGCGAGGGTGAGGAGCTTTC
>CAYRPD010000179.1:0-2106 GCA_964426095.1 uncultured Oscillospiraceae bacterium
ATCTTCACAACCTCGTCCTCGGTGGCGTGGATAAGCTCGTTCTTGGCACTGGGGACGGTCATATCCGCAACGGATATGGTGATAGCGCCCTTGGTGGAGTACTTGTAGCCGAGAGCCTTAATGCTGTCGAGCATTTCTGCGGAAATGGTAAACCCGTACTTCTGTATGCAGCGGTCAATGATATCGCCGAGCTGCTTTTTGCCGACTTGGAAGCTTATCTCGTGGTCGAAAGCGTGTTCGGGGTCGGTGCGGTCAACGTAGCCGAGATCCTGCGGGATAGCCTCGTTGAAGATTATGCGGCCGACAGTGGTGACGATGGTTTTCTTGACCTCAACGCCGTCCACAGTCTTGGTTACTCTCAGGCGGATAGGCGCATGGAGACCCACATAGCCCTCGTTGTAGGCCATAATGGCCTCGGCAGGGTCGCGGTACATGAGGGTGGGCTTATAGGTGATAAGCGCTTTGCCCTCTGCCTTGAGACGCAGGTTCTCCTTGTAAATATCATCGCCGTCCGCGATTGCACCGGCTTCAAAGTCGCTGTCGCCGGGATTGTCGATAACGAGCTGCTCTGCGCCCTTTTCGGCCTTGCCGATGCGCATCATGGTGAGGTAGTACGAACCCAAAATCATGTCCTGCGTGGGGACGGTGACAGGGTGGCCGTCCTGCGGGCGCAGAAGGTTATTGGCAGAGAGCATGAGTATACGCGCCTCGGCCTGTGCCTCTGCGGAAAGGGGCAGGTGGATAGCCATTTGGTCGCCGTCAAAGTCGGCGTTGTACGCGGTGCACACCAGCGGGTGCAGTCTCAGCGCGCGTCCTTCAACCAGCACAGGCTCGAACGCCTGAATGCCGAGACGGTGCAGGGTAGGCGCACGGTTGAGGAGCACGGGATGCTCTTTAATAACATCTTCAAGCGCGTCCCAAACCTCGGTGCGCTGCTTATCCACCATCTTCTTGGCAGACTTGATGTTGTTGGCAACGCCGTCCTCAACGAGCTTTTTCATTACGAACGGGCGGAAAAGCTCAATCGCCATTTCCTTAGGCACGCCGCACTGATAAATCTTGAGATCGGGGCCTACAACGATAACGGAACGGCCGGAATAGTCAACACGCTTGCCGAGCAGGTTTTGACGGAAGCGTCCCTGCTTACCCTTGAGCATATCGGAAAGGCTCTTGAGTGCGCGGGAGTTCGCGCCGGTGACGGCGCGACCGCGGCGGCCGTTGTCTATAAGCGCGTCAACGGCTTCTTGAAGCATACGCTTCTCGTTTCTGACAATAATGTCGGGCGCGTTGAGCTGCTGGAGACGCTTAAGGCGGTTGTTGCGGTTGATGACGCGGCGATAAAGGTCGTTAAGGTCGCTGGTGGCGAAACGGCCGCCGTCAAGCTGAACCATGGGACGGATTTCCGGCGGGATAACCGGCAGAATGTCGATTACCATCCACTCGGGGCGATTGCCGCTCTGACGGAACGCTTCTACCACTTCAAGACGCTTTACAAGCTTGGCCTTTTTCTGGCCGGAAGCGTTTTTCAGCTCCTCGCGAAGCTGGGCGGCAAGCTCGGTGCAGTCAATCTGCTGCAAAAGCTCTTTAATAGCCTCTGCGCCGATGCCGGCCTTGAAATCGTCCTCGTACTTTTCGCGCATATCGCGGTACTCACGCTCGGTGAGGATTTGGCAGCGCTCAAGCGGGGTGAAGCCGGGGTCAATGACGATATAGTTTGCAAAGTACAGCACCTTTTCCAGCATACGCGGGGTAAGGTCGAGCATGAGCCCCATGCGGCTGGGTATGCCCTTGAAGTACCATATATGGCTCACAGGCGCGGCAAGCTCAATATGCCCCATGCGCTCGCGGCGTACCTTGCTCTTCGTGACCTCAACGCCGCAGCGGTCACAAATCTTGCCCTTGTAGCGGATCTTCTTGTACTTGCCGCAGTGGCATTCCCAGTCCTTAGTCGGTCCGAAAATGCGCTCGCAGAACAAGCCGTCGCGTTCGGGTTTAAGGGTGCGGTAGTTGATGGTTTCCGGCTTTTTAACCTCGCCATACGACCATTCAAGTATCTTTTCGGGGGAAGCAATGCCTATCTGTATTGCGTCAAACGGTGTATAGCTC
>CAYRPD010000180.1:0-2053 GCA_964426095.1 uncultured Oscillospiraceae bacterium
TATGTCGTACTCTGTCGGCGTGAGGTAGACCTGCTCTGCGTCCACCGTGACGGTTTTCTTCCTATCGTCTAAGCACACGCCGCCGAGCGTCAGCGCGTCCTCGCCCTGCGCGCCGCTTCCGCCGAGGAGCATATACCGCCGCAGCTGTGACCGCACCCGCGCCAGCATCTCCACCACGTTAAAGGGCTTGGTGATATAATCGTCCGCGCCGACATTCAGCCCCAGCACCTTGTCCGTGTCCTCGCTCTTGGCCGTGAGCAGGATAACGGGCACATTGCTCTCCCGTCTCAGCTCCGCCATCGCGGCAAGCCCGTCCATCTCCGGCATCATCACGTCCATCAGCACAAGCTGCACTTCGTGCTCTTTCAGCTTTTTCAGCGCCTCGCGGCCGTTATACGCCTCTATTACGCCGTAGCCCTCGCTCTCTAAATATATCTTCAACGCGGCCACTATGTCCCGCTCGTCATCGCACACTAAAATGTTGTACATTCGCTCACCTCGTACTCGTCTTTCCTGCGCTTTTTTGTTCCTGTCGGGCGCGGCAGGGCGGCTTTGCGCTTTCTCCGCGCCGCCCGCTCGGTTGAATATATAATACATCATACGTTATTAAAAACCAATGGGAAAAACCATTAAAATTTGTTTAAGACAGGCAAATGCGCGTTTATTTCAAACATTAAAAGGAATTTCTACCCTGCGTAGAGCCGTTTTTCGCCCGATTCTACCCACCGTGCGCTTGGGATATAGCGCGGCGAACGCTAATAGCTTGAATTCTATTGCAGAAAGGTGTATATTTTTTTAGACAAAACAACACAATTGTACAGTATGAAAAGAAAAACAAGGAAGAGGGCCTGCCTTTAATGAGTTATATCGTCTATACCGACACTTCCGCCAACATACCCACACCCATGCTCAAAGAGCGTGAGATAAAGGTTATCGCATTTAAATATATGTACGAGGGCGAGGAGCACACCTGCCTCAACACTGCCGACTTTGACGGCGATAAGTTCTACGCCACCATTCGCGGCGGCCTTGCCGTCACCACGGCGCAGATTCCTCCCCAACATTATATAGATACCTTTGCCCCCGAGCTGGAGGACGGCAAGGATGTGCTTTTCGTGAGTATGTCCGGCGGTATAAGCGGCTCGTGCAACAGCGCGCGCATCGCCGCCGAGGAGCTTAAAGAGCAGTACCCCACCCGCTCCGTGCAGGTTGTTGACACGCTCGGCGCGTCCCTTGGCGAGGGCATAGTGGCGCTTCGCGCCGCCGAGCTTCGCGATTCGGGCGTTGAGCTTTTGCGCGCCGTGGAGGAACTTAATCTCCTCTCCAAGCGTATGTGCCAGGTGTTCACCGTGGACGATCTTATGCATCTTCGCCGCGGCGGCCGCCTTTCCAATATCTCCGCCGTTGTAGGCACAGTGCTTCACATCAAGCCCCTGCTTATCGGCAACGAGAACGGGCAAATAATCTCCATTGCCAAGCTTCGCGGCAGAAAGCGCGCGATAGAAACCCTCGCCGAGAAATTTGACGAGCTGGCCGTCGAGCCTGAAAATCAGCTTGTCGGCATTGCACAAGCCGGCTGTCGCGAGGACGCGGAATACCTCGTTTCGCTCCTCAACAAAAACCGCCCGCCCAAAGAAATACTCTGTGTCGAGTATGAGCCGGTAACCGGCTCTCATGTCGGCCCCGGCGCGTTGGCGCTGTTCTTCGTGGCGGGGGACGATGTGCGTCTCATGCGTGATATTTGATATTCCACCTTCCTTTTTTCTTCTTGTGGGGGCAGTGCTTAACCGCGCTGTCCCCCGTTTTATTGCGTAAAATCTGCCGAGTTGGGCAAAACGAATCCCCCGTCTGATGACGGGGGATTCGTGATACACTTAGTATTTTATTACTCATCCAGTTTGAGCACGGCGAGGAAGGCTTCCGTGGGGATTTGCACCGTGCCGAGCTGGCGCATTTTCTTTTTGCCCTCTTTTTGCTTTTCAAGCAGCTTCTTTTTGCGCGTGATGTCGCCGCCGTAGCACTTGGCAAGCACGTCCTTGCGCATGGCCTTGAC
>CAYRPD010000181.1:0-2050 GCA_964426095.1 uncultured Oscillospiraceae bacterium
TCTTGGCTCTCCCATTGGGAGAGCTGTCAGCCGCAAGGCTGACTGAGAGGGCTTTTTGTTGTCGCGCCGCAAAACACACCACAACACAAAAGAACATCATTTTCATACACATGAAAATGCGCAAAAAGCGATATATCGCTCATTACAAAAATATTAAATTATAATCAAACTAAGCCTTAAACGAGGGAATTACTTCCGCCGTAGCTTGCATTATAACGCGTCTGTAACAAAATTGCAAGAAAAAATATCCGCTGAACCCAAGCGCAGTTAAGAGACTGCCGCAAGCTCTGCGGCAGTCTCTTAAAAAAAACACTCTTATAAATCGCTCTTATTCTTCGCCCTTTCGCGCGAGGGCAAGCTCTTTCGCTTCCTTGCCGGTGATATGCTCGATCGTAATCTCCACCACGCACAGCGCCGCCCACTCATGACGGATTTCGTTATCAACTTTCTCCTTGTCAGGATAGAAGCGCATACCGAACTTCTGCGCCGCGGCGAGCTTTTCATCGTCATTTTCCAGTATGCGCGCACGGCCAAACACCGTAACGCTTCTGAAATAGGTGGTAAGCTTTTCGGGAACAAGCTCATCATGCTGCACCACGCAAAGGGAAACCTTATCATTGCGCAAAATGGCATCTATCTTGTGGCCGGACTTTGCGCCGTGGAAATAAATCTTCCCGTCAACAAAGGCATAGTTTATCGGCACGACATAGGGGTAATTATCGTCTCCCTCAAGCGCCAGCATGGCCGTGCGCGCCTCGCGCAATATCTGCTCGCTCTCCTCTTGGGTGAGGAGCTGCTTTTTTCTTCGCATTTCTCGGAACATCGCGGTATTTTCTTTCCTCATGTAAGGTTGCCCGTGGCATACATCGCGGCCGTGAGCGCGACAACGGGCGCAGTTTCACAGCGGAGTATTCTTTCGCCCATGGAGCAGATATGCAGCCCAACTATCTTCGCAAGGTCAACCTCGAACGGCTCAAAGCCGCCCTCCGGGCCTGTGATAATCGCGGCGGTGGCTACGGTAGAATTGGCTTCCAGCACGGTGTTGAGCGCTTCGCGCTCCCCCGCTTCGTACATGAAAAGCCCCACATCCTTTTTCACCGCGACATCGAACGCACCGGCAAGATCGCCCGCCCAGCCGGCCCGCGGGATTATCCCGCGCCCGGACTGCTTGGCCGCTTCCTCGGCAATTCGCTGCCAGCGCTCCAGCTTCTTTTCCTCGTTGCCGAGCTTGGCAATGCACCTCGCGGAAGAGAAGAACAGTATTTCCTCTGCCCCGGCTTCAACGCACTTTTGAATGATGTAATCGGTTTTATCGCCTTTGGGCAGGGCGCAAAGAATCGTGACCTTAACGCTCGGCTCTGCCGGGCAGCGGACAACCTCTATAACCTCGGCTTCCACCTGCTCCTTGTCGGCCTTGACGAGACGGCATTTATAATCCGTCCCCTTACCGTCGCAAATAATCATGTCCTCACCGGGGCGCATACGCAAAACGTGCACGTGCTCGGCATCCTTGCCGCGCATTATTGCCATTCCGCCAAGTATATTCGTCCCCGCCATAAAGAATCTGGGCATATATTCTTACCTCCGAAGTCGGATTTTGTACACTTTGACAAGCCTATTATCTCACAGTTTTCGCCGCTTTTCAAGTCCCGGCATATAATGCAAGGGAGAAAGTTTTCTCCCCGATATATTTCAAACGGAGAGGATAGCATGGAAAGAGACTACGCCAAGGAGCTTGCGGGCTTCAGCGAGATATGGAAGCGCGTTGAAAAGGGGCAGGGCACGGCGGGAGCGGCAATAAAGCTCATGCCGAGGAAAGAAGCTAAAAGCGCCGCCGTGCGCTTCACCAACCCCACTCGCCGCAAAGCCTGACAATTACCTAAACCTATACGAAAAGCGCGCCGGGTCAGATTTTTTCTTGACCCGGCGTGATTTTGTACTATAATATACTATAATAATATATTCTACACTCTCACACAAGGAGATTCATGCTCATGCCTACCACTTGGAATCGTTCCCCGGAGGATTTTCACAAGATATATTCGGCCAA
>CAYRPD010000182.1:0-1986 GCA_964426095.1 uncultured Oscillospiraceae bacterium
CCGCGCGCGTGGACGCGCTTATCCGCCGCCTCGGCATTGACGAGGACGAAAAGGCCAGCACTGAAATCGAAAGCGGCCCGTTCCTTTTGAACACCCGCAACCGCACCCTTGAAAAAAACGGCCAGCGTTTGAAGCTGACGCAGATAGAATACCTGCTCATCAAGCTTTTCATGGAAAACCCCGGCAAGGCCATGAGCCGCGAGGATATTCTCACCGCCGTTTGGGGCAACGACTTTGCGGGCGAGCTTAAAACCGTGGATGTCAACATTCGCCGTCTGCGCATCAAGATAGAAGCAGACCCGACCGAGCCTGAGTATCTCACCACCGTGTGGGGGTACGGCTACAAGTGGGGGTACTGAGAAAGTATTTTCACCTATTTTATATATAAGTATGTTTGGGAAGTAAGAGTTAATGTTTAAGTCACTCAAAGGGCAGCTTTTGGCCTCGTCCATCGCCGCGATTGCGCTTTTGGCGCTGAGCATATGGCTCATTACGCGCTCATACCTCGGCTGGGGTATCGCGATTTTGGGGATTATATGCGTATACATCATTCTTGTGAACATTTGGTTTCGGCACTGCGTTTCAAAGCCGATTGACAACCTAACCGGCTTTGCAAAGCGTATCGCCGGGGGCAGCTACGGGATTCAGATTGAAGATAAATACGTAAATGAGCTGGGCAGCCTCACAAGCGAAATCAACGATATGTCCGAAAAGGTGGCCGTGGCGGAAAAGTCGAGGACGGAGTTTGTGTCGCAGGTATCGCACGAGCTGAGAACGCCTTTGACCGCTATCACCGGCTGGGCGGAGACTATCGCCTATGACCCCGCCGTGCAGGGCGATTCACTGCGCGGTATCAACATCATCTCCAAAGAGGCCGAGCGCCTTACGGGCATGGTGGCGGAGCTTTTGGAGTTTACGCGCATACAGGACGGGCGCTTTAATCTGCGCGTGGAGCTTATCGACATTGCCGCCGAGCTTGAAGATGCGCTTTTCACCTACGGGGAGCTATTAAAGCAAGCCGGGCTTAAAGTGAACTACAAAGAGCCGCCCGTGGAAATCCCGCTCATTCCGGGCGACCCGGAGCGCTTGAAGCAGGTGTTTTCAAACCTTTTGGACAACGCTTCTAAGCACGGCGGGGACGGAGGCGCGGTGGATGTAGCGCTTTATATGGATGCAAGCGGCGTGCACATCACCTTCCGCGACTACGGCCACGGCATACCCGAAGCGGAGCTGCCGCACGTGAAGGAGAAATTCTACAAGGGAAGCTCCAAAAACCGCGGCACGGGCATCGGCCTTTCCGTATGCGATGAAATCATCACGCGCCACAACGGCGAGCTGAAAATAGAAAACGCCGAGGGCGGCGGGTGCAGAGTTTCCGTTACGCTGCCGCTGACGGCAAATTAATTTGAAGCTAAGGACAGATTTTTATGGCAAAGAACAATAATTCCTCTTTTCGCACATCTATAGGCGGTCAGGCGCTTTTAGAGGGCATACTCATGCGCGGGCCGAAAAAGCAAGCCATTGTTTGCCGCACGGCGGACGGGCTTGTGGAAAAGACAGAGGAGCTTAAATTCATAAAGGATAAATACCCCGTGCTCGGCTGGCCGCTTATACGGGGCGTGGCGACATTCATATCCTCGCTTATAAAGGGTATGCAGGCGCTTATGTACTCGGCGGAGCTTGTGCCGCTTGAAGAGCAGGGCGAGCCGGACAAAATAGACGCATGGATTGAAAAGCACTTTCCCGAGGATCAGGCGCAAAAGCTTATTATAGGCGTGGCCGTGGTTATGGGGATTGCGCTGTCGGTATTCCTTTTTATCTTTCTTCCGGCGTTCACAGTGGGGCTTATCCCGGCGCTTAAAGAAAGCTACGTTGTGCGCAATCTTTCCGAGGGCGTTGTGAGGGTTGCTATACTGCTTGTGTATATGCGCCTGTGCTGCCTTTCGCCCGATGTGAAGCGGCTTTTCGCCTATCACGGGGCGGAGC
>CAYRPD010000183.1:0-1938 GCA_964426095.1 uncultured Oscillospiraceae bacterium
GAATGCCGCTTGCTATGTGGCTGCTTTTCGGAAAGTCCTTTGAAAAGAATCTGACAGCCGTGTTCGGTTGCGGTGCGGCAGAGGCAAAGGGCGTAAGCTCCATTTTCCTCGGTGTGCTCAAGGCTCTGTTTGAAGCGATGAAAATCCTCGCCATTGCCGTGACCTTACAGGGCGTTTTGGCGGGTGAGCTGACGATAAAACACATTCTGCTGTCGTTTGGGATAATGCTTTTGAGCATAGCGGGCAACGCCGTGACGAACTATCGCTCCACCATGCTTCAATGCGAGGCGGGGTACGGCACTTGTGCCGACAAACGCATCGAGATTGCCGAGCACCTTAAATATCTGCCGATGGGGTATTTTAATCAAAACAGTCTCGGCTATATCACATCTGTTGAGACCAACAGCATGGAAGCCTTGGCAGATGTGGCAACGCGCGTTGTGATGATGGTGACGCAGGGGATTTTGACAACGGCGGTTGTCGTGCTGATGATTTGCGCGTTTGACCTCAGAATCGGCGGGATTGCCGCTTTGGGTGTGCTTATCTTCTTCGCGGTCAACAGCTTGCTGCAAAGCAAGGCCAAGACCCTTGCGCCCGCAAAGGATGCCGCCGACCGCAAGCTTGTGGAAAAGGTGCTGGAGTATGTTCAGGGCATTGCCGAGGTCAAGGCGTACAGCCTGACGGGGAAAAAGAGCGAAGCGTTGAACAAGGCGATTGACGAGAACACGGCGGCGAGCATCAAAACGGAGCTGAACTTTGTGCCGATAATGTTCCTGCAAAGCTTGACGGCGAAGCTCATCGGCGTGGTGGGTGCGGCAGTGTCGGTTGCGTTTTACCTAAACGGGACTATGGAGCTTTTGAACGCCGTTGTTATGGTTATTGCCGCGTTTATCCTCTTCGGCGCGCTTGACAGCGCGGGCAGCTACTCGGCCATGCTGAGAAATGTGGATTTGAACGTGAGCAAGGCGCAAAGCGTGCTGGATATGCCCACTATGGATATTGACGGGCGGGATATCGCGCCGGAAAGCTATGATATTGACGTTGAAAATGCGGCGTTATCCTACGATAAGCGTAGGATAATAAACGGCGTTTCCGTCCATATCCCGCAGAAAACCACTACCGCCATTGTCGGCCCGTCCGGCGGCGGCAAGACGACCCTTTGCCACCTGATTGCCCGCTTTTGGGATGTGGACGAGGGCAACGTGAAGCTCGGCGGGGTGGATGTAAAGGAATACAGCATGGATAGCCTTATGCGCAATTTCAGCTTTGTATTTCAGAATGTGTATCTTTTCCGCGATACCGTAGCCAACAACATTCGCTTCGGGCAGCCGAACGCGCCGATGGAAAAGGTGATTGAAGCGGCGAAGAAAGCCTGCTGCCACGAGTTTATCTCGGCCTTGCCCGAGGGGTACAACACTGTCATCGGCGAGGGCGGGGCGAGCCTATCCGGCGGCGAGCGGCAGCGCATCGCCATTGCCCGCGCCATGCTGAAAAATGCGCCGATTGTCATCTTGGACGAGGCTACGGCGAACGTTGATCCCGAAAGCGAAGAGGAGCTGACAGCGGCTATCGAGGCGCTGACAAAGGAAAAGACCATTTTGATGATAGCGCACCGGCTCAAAACCGTCTGCCATGCGGATAATATCCTCGTCATTGACGGCGGCGAAATCGTTCAAAGCGGCACGCATGACGAGCTTATGCACCAAGGCGGCATCTACCGCCGCTTCGTGGAAAAGAGGGAACTGGCAGTGGGCTGGAAGGTGTGAAAGCGAGGAAAACCTATAAGAAAAGAGTTGCGATAAAAGCATCATCGCTCATTATTCAACACACATGATTGATGAAATGGGTGATGAAGCGATATGGAATTACGGGGAGAAATCTTTCCCTCACCCCTGTATAAAACCCCTCTCTCTCGGCAACACTTTAGCATAAGCTAAA
>CAYRPD010000184.1:0-1933 GCA_964426095.1 uncultured Oscillospiraceae bacterium
ATGGAGCTGACGGAGAAGATAGTCCACGAAACCCAGCTCACCACCCTTATGATTACCCACAATATGCGCGATGCCATACACTACGGCAACCGCCTTATCATGCTCCATGACGGGCGCGTTATCCTCGATATCTCCGGGGAAGAGAAAAAGAAGCTCACCGTGCCGGAGCTTTTGGAGATGTTCTCTAAGGCCAGCGGCGATGAGTTTTCCGATGACCGCGCAATTTTGTCTTGATAATCCTCTACTCTTTTTTATCTTTATTCCTTCTAAAGAACCCACAGCCCGATTTCGGGCTGTGGGTTTGACTTTTTATATCATCTTGTTTACGAGCTTGCCTATTCCCTCTATTTCTATCTCCACCGTGTCGCCGGGCTTGAGCCACCGCTGCTCCGCGCCGTGCTTTTCAAGCGCCACGCCGCTGGGTGTGCCGGTAAAGATGAGGTCACCCGGCTCTAAGGCGATGTACTTGGACGCGTAGCTTACGATGTCGGCACAGGTATGAATCATGTCGGCGGTCGTGCCGTCCTGCCGCAGCTCGCCGTTCACGTAGCTTCGTATGCGCATACCCTCGTTGGGGTTGACGCTGTCCGCCGTGGCGATAAACGCCCCGCACGGGCCGAAGCCCGGCAGCGCCTTACCGATGAGCCATTGGCTGGTGCGCTGCTGCGGCGCGCGGCAGCTTAGGTCGTTGCCGCAGGTGTAGCCGAAGATGTGGCTTTGCGCCTCCTCGCGCGTAACATTCCACGCGCGCGAGCCGATTACGATTACAAGCTCCGCTTCGTAGTCGTAGCTCTCTTCCCACTCCGGCAGCGTGATTTCAGCGCCTGTCGGCACGAGGGAATCGGCGAATTTTGAAAACAGAATGGGCACGGGGGCGGATTTCATCTCCACCTTTTCCGCGTGCGCGCGGTAGTTAAGCCCCACGCATACGAGCTTGCCGGGCTTGGACACGATGTTGAGGTATTCCGGGTTTTCCACTGTGCCGAGCGCCGTGTCGCGCTCTATCGCGGCGAGCGTTTCCCGCTCTGCCCCCGCTATAACCTCGTCAATGCCGTGCTTATACCCCGCTGCCGTTGCGTCTACAACGCCGCGCGGCGTAGCTATGCCGAGATGCTCCTCGCTGTCTACTTTTATGTTGCAAAGCCTCATATCCGTGCGCCCCCTGTGTTGGTTTTCTATATTATATAATGTTCCGCACGCTAAATCAAGCCGTGTCGCGCTTTAATCGCGCCTGAAGCTCGCCCCACAGCTCAAGGGTTTTAAATTTGAGAGTGTAGCCGCTGTCGCTTTCGGTTATGAGGGCGTAGTTGTCCCCCGTCATGGCCGCGCGCACCTCGCTCGCGTCCACCCCGCCCGTACACAGCGGCGGGAACACCACGCACCACCAGTTTTGCCCCTCGCCCTCGCCTATCACAACGTTCAGCGATTCGTATTCGCCCGCCGGAAGCGCAAAGCCCGCGTAGCGCCGGGTGGGGTATTGCTCCTTACCCAGCGTCACCCTTACGCCGCGCCCCTCGGCGCTTTTCGCGGCGGCACGGGCTATGCCGTTGAGGTTTTCGCGTATTGTCTCGCGCGCCTCGGCTGTGCTCTCCGCGCCCTTTAGCTTCGGCTCTATGTATTCTAGCACCGCATCGCGCACTTTAAGCTTGAGCGCCTGTTCGCTCTCCTCGTCCGACACGGCCACAACGTGCAGCCGCACCAAGCCCCCGCTGAGCGCAAGCTGCCGCCCCTCTGCCCACGTTCCCACACACAGGGACACGCACAGCGCAATAAGCAGCGCTCCCTCAAGTGCCCGCACTCTCCGCTCGCGTTTGGTTGTTTTACATTCCGCAACACCGTAATCCCCCATGCCGCCCCATCCTTTCCGTCCGCATCGGTTTTAGCTTATGCTAAAGTGTTGCCGAGAGAGAGGGGTTTTATACAGGGGTGAGGG
>CAYRPD010000185.1:0-1875 GCA_964426095.1 uncultured Oscillospiraceae bacterium
ACTTTCTTTTCGTAGTTTGCCACGCTGGAAAGGGGAACGAGCTTGCATTTGCAGGTGTATTCACCGTTGACATACTCGCGCTCGAAAGCGACCATTTGCCCCGTGATGCCGGAAACGGCGGATTCAACGGCGGTTTTACCGGCGGTGAAGGCTTCGTTAACATCGGTGAGGGAAGCAAGGTGTGCGCCACAGCGCTGCAAAAGGCTCAGCTCAATGCCGCGAACCTTTGCGCCCGTGTGCGCCTTGAGCTTTTCGGCCAGCATAACGGCAAGCCCGCCGAGCTGTGCGTGGCCGAAGCCGTCCGTTGCAGAGGTCTTGGCCTCGGAAACAAACGTACCGTCGGCATAGTGAATGCCCTCGGAAACGGCGATAAGCACCTTGCCGTTTTTCTTGTAGATTGCATCCACATCGGCGATGAACTTATCCATATCGAAATCGTACTCGGGAAGATAAATAAGATCGGGGCCGGAGCCGAATTCGCTTGCGAGCGCGGCGCTTGCGGCAAGCCATCCCGCGTGGCGACCCATGATTTCAACAACGGTAATCATCGGGCTGTCGTAAACTCTTGCGTCCTTATTAATCTCCATGCAGGATGTGGCAATGTACTTTGCTGCGCTTGCAAACCCGGGGCAGTGATCCGTGCCGAAAAGGTCATTGTCTATGGTCTTGGGAACGCCCATAACGCGGCATTCATAGCCGACGGACTCCATGTAGCGGCTTATCTTGTTGCAGGTATCCATAGAGTCGTTGCCGCCGTTGTAGAAGAAATAGCGGACATTGTACTTCTTGAATATTTCAAGGATGCGCTTATAATCGGTGTCGTCCTTTTCGGGATCGGCGATTTTATAGCGGCAAGAGCCAAGCTCGGAAGAGGGGGTGTGCAGCAGCAGCTCCAGCTCCTTGGGGTCTTCCTCGTCCATGATGTAAAGCTTATCATCCAGCACGCCCTTAATGCCGTGCGCCGCGCCGTACACCTTGGTGATCTCCTCGGCATCGAGCGCCGCGCGGATAACGCCGTAGGCGCTGGCGTTGATAACCGCAGTCGGCCCGCCGGACTGCCCGAATATGCAAGCTCCAACCAGTTTATTGCTCATTCTTTTCTTCCTCCGTTAAACCTTTGATTTTTTTGCGCTTTTGTTTATTGTGCGTATTGATTATATCCAACAATGAGGATATAATATAAATGAGATTTTGTAAATGTGCTAAATGTACAAAATTATCAATACGTAAGGGAGATTAATGAAAAATGCCACTGGTAACAACAAAAGAAATGTTTGATAAGGCCTATAAGGGCGGGTATGCTATCGGCGCATTCAATGTAAACAACATGGAAATCGTCCAAGGTATCACCGAGGCCGCTAAAGAGGTCAATGCTCCTCTTATCCTTCAAGTTTCCAAGGGCGCACGTGCTTACGCAAACCATACTTACCTTATAAAGCTTGTTGAAGCAGCTGTTGCGGAAACCGGTCTGCCCATCGCTTTGCACCTTGACCACGGCAGCGATTTTGAGCTTTGCAAGTCCTGCATTGACGGCGGCTTTACTTCCGTTATGATAGACGCTTCTTCCAAGTCCTTTGAAGAGAACATCGCAATCACGAAGAAGGTTGTTGAATATGCGCACGATCACGGCGTTGTCGTAGAAGCCGAGCTTGGCACTCTCGCCGGCATTGAGGACGAAGTTAACGTTTCCGCCGAGGATAGCTCTTACACCCGTCCCGAGGACGTTCAGGAGTTTGTCGAGCGCACCGGGTGCGACTCTTTGGCTATCGCTATCGGCACTTCCCACGGCGCTTATAAGTTCAAGCCCGGCACCGACCCCAAGCTCCGCTTTGACATTCTTGAGGATGTCGAAAAGCGTCTGCCCGGCTTCCCGAT
>CAYRPD010000186.1:0-1729 GCA_964426095.1 uncultured Oscillospiraceae bacterium
CGGCGCAGTATCGGCTCCGGCGTTTTCCCTTGCAGGAAAAGCCACGCCTTTTGCGCGCGTCCCGGTGTCGTGGGTTCGCCGGATATGTCCGTTTGCGCCAAGCGCCGGAGTGCGTTTCGGCTGACAATGCGGTTTTGGGTTTTACCCTTGCCGTTGAAGCTGCGGTCAACCCAGCCGGCCCACTGCCTGTCCGTCACGCTTCGGCGCGCGCGGTGATAGTATTTGTATAAAAGTGCCTCTATCCGCGCCGTTATCTGCCCCTCGTTCAGATCGAGCGGCAGCTCCAGCGCGTCCAGTACGCCCTTTTCCCATTCGTCCTCACTGTGCGCTGTGCCGAGTGCGCGCATATACCATGCCGCACGCAGCGCTTGCACGCTGTGCTTTTCCGTGCTTTGAGCATTGCGGATTATCTCTTGCGCGTAATCGCGCCTCAGCGCTTCCAGTGCGGGACGTGCGTCTACACTCTGCCGGTACGCTAGGCTCTCCAACGCCAGCCAAAATAGGTCGATGTAAACTCCGCCCTGCGCTTGGCTTTGAAAGGAGTTGAAAAGCAGCTTGAATTTAGCAAAGTCGTAGCGCCGCGCCGCAAGGCCGATTATCGTGTTGAAGTACAGCTCCGCGTCGCCCTCGTCGTTGAACGCGTGGAAGTCCGCGCGCACGGCGTAATCGCCCGCGCCGTTCCATACTTGGTTGTCCGCGCGCCGAAGCTGAATATCCTCTCTGTCCATTTCAGCCCTCGAAAAGCTTTGCCCTGTCCGCCTCGCGCGGTATGCGCGCCCAAACTGCGTCCTCAACAAGCTGCCGCTCAAACGGATCAAATGCCTTGTTGATTATGCCGAGACGCATTGCCTGCTTTGTGCTTATCCCGCGCTCAATAAGCCGCAGAGCCGACAACAGCCCGCGCAGGTCAAGCGCCTTTGTGGATATCTCGGCGCTGTCGCACTTGCGGCGCAGGTCGTCAAAAAGCTCGGCAAACTGCTTGCACCATTCCTTTTTCAGCGTCGGGAAGCCGCGCCGCAGGAGCTTATTTAGGTCATCCTGCGATATAACCGGCATATCCAGCACCACGAAGCGCGAAACCAGCGCCTCGTTAAGCTCGCGCGTTCCGGCGTAGCCGTAGTTCATCGTGCCTATGAAGCGCGCGGCGGGGTCAAGGTATATGCGCTCATAGCCGGGTACATCTATCACGCGGCGAAAGTCCAGCGTTGCGTGCAGCACGGCCAGCGCCTCGTTTTTCGCCATATTCACCTCGTCCAGCACGCCGAACCCGCCCATACGCGCGCATTGGCAGATAGGCCCCTCGCGAAATTCCACCCGCCCCTCGCGCAGTGTGTCCGCGCCGATGAGCGAGGCCGCGTCAACGTTGATGTACATCGAGACATCCCAGCACGGGCGGCCGAACGCCGCCGCGAGGTTTTCCGCCAGCACGTTTTTCCCCGTGGCTTTCGGCCCTGCCAGCAGCAGGTGCTCTCCGCTCAAAAGCGCGGCCGCCGCGCTTTCCCAAATCTCCCGCCCGTAGTAGAGGTATTGCGGCGCGGGTATGCGCCCCTGCGCTTCCGGCGGCACGCCGTGCTCGCGCCGAAACGCCTGTATTTCGTCTAAGAGTGATTTGTTTATGCCCTCCTCGGCAAGCTCTTTCCATAAATCCATGAAAAGCCCTCCCAATATCCATACATTCCTCGCCATTATACGCCCGTTCCCCGTTAACATTCTGCTAAGAATATGGGGG
>CAYRPD010000187.1:0-1714 GCA_964426095.1 uncultured Oscillospiraceae bacterium
TGGGAGAGGTGGCACGGCACAGCCGTGACGGAGAGGGCAGTTTAATGTTGTGCAGCCCTCTCAGTCAGCCTTACGGCTGACAGCTCCCCCAATGGGGGAGCCAAGAAAGGAACGGATAAACCTTTAAAAGCACGACAGCCGCTCGGTGAGCGGCTGTCGTTAAAATTCAATATACTATTATTATATAACCTTACATCGTCATATAATCCGCAGATTACATGGATTCCGGTGCGGAAACGCCGAGCAGGTCAAGCGCATTTTTGAGGGTGATTTCCAGCGCCATGACGAGGCCGACACGCTGATTCGTCAGCTCTGCATCGTCGGGATTATTGACGCGGGCAACATTATAGTAGCTGTGATAGAGCTTGACGAGGGAAATAATGTACTCGGAAACGATGTTGGGCTTGCGGGTCTTTGCGGATTTGGCAACGAGGGCGGGGAACTCGCTCATCATCTTCATGAGCTGAAGCTCCTTTTCATCGGTGAGGCGGTCATAGTTGTCAACAGGCTTGAAAGCGGGGATATCGGGGTTGCGGAGGATGGAGCACATACGGGAGTGGGCATACTGGGCATAGTAAACGGGGTTATTATTGTCCCTTGCCACAGCCTGCTTAAGGTCGAAGTCCATCTGAGAGGAGATATCCTTGCTGCTGAAGAACCAGTGCGCTGCGTCAACGCCGACATCCTCGGTAAGCTCGCGAATGGTGATGGCGTTGCCGGTACGCTTGCTCATCTTGACCTCTACGCCGTTTTCAACCATACGCACCATTTGGATAAGGTCAACGGAAAGAGTGTCCTTCGGGCAGCCGATAGCGGAGAGGGCTGCCTGCATACGGGTGACGTAGGAATGGTGATCCGCGCCCCAGAGGTTGACGAGCTTGGTGTAGCCGCGCTCGAGCTTATAAACGTGGTTTGCAATGTCGGGCGTGAGGTAGGAAAGCGTGCCGTCACTCTTGCGGAGGACGCGGTCCTTATCATCGCCGTAGTCGGTGCTCTTGAACCACAGTGCGCCGTCCTTTTCGTAAAGGAGACCCTTTTCGTCCATGAGCTTGAGGCAGTCGTTAATACGCTGCATATCGTTTTCGTAGAAAAAAGTCTCATGCACCCAAGAAACGATGTTAACACCAAAGTTCTTGAGGTCGCGGTCAATCTTTTCAAGCTCCAGCTTCTTGCCGGTTTCCATGAAGTAGTGCAGACGCTCATCTTCATCGGCGGTGAGCCACTTGTCGCCGTCCTGCTCGGCGATTATCTCGGCGATATGCTTGACATCCTCAGCGTGATAGCCGTCATCGGGCAGGGCGTACTCATCGGCGCGGCCAAAGTGCTCGTAATAACGGGCAATGAGGGATTCGCCGAGCTTGACAATTTGGTTACCGGCATCGTTAACATAGAACTCACGCAGAACATCGTAGCCGCTCTTTTCGAGCAGACGGCAAATGCACTCGCCCCAAACGGCGTTACGCGCATGGCCGCAGTGCAAGTCGCCCGTGGGGTTTGCGGAAACCCACTCGACAAGGATGCGCAGACCGTTGCCGGAATCGTTCTTGCCGTAATCGTCCTTGGCTGCCAAGACGGTGTTTATAACGCCGGTGAGCGCGTCACCGCGCAGACGGAAGTTGATGAAGCCGGGCTTGGCCACGGTAATCGTCTCGGCCTCGGGCAGAGACTCGCGGAGCTTCGCGGCGAGCTCTTCGCCGATCTCCATGGGGGGCAT
>CAYRPD010000188.1:0-1713 GCA_964426095.1 uncultured Oscillospiraceae bacterium
GTAGTAGGCCACGCGGCCTTTCTCCACGCCGAATTTGAACATAAACGGCATACAAAGCCCCACCGACACGAAAGAGGCCGTTATCATTATTGCCATAAGCACGCCCAGCGGCACGCCCGCATCGCCGAAGCGCAGCACTCTGCAAAGCTGAGCCGCCGCAGTGAGCGCCATTACAAGCGCCTGCATAATAAGCCCGACAATATACTTTGCCGAGACCAGCTGCGCCTTAGTGTAGGGCAGCATACTGCTGTATCTGTCCCAGCCGCTGCGCTCATCGTAGCCCAAAAGCGTCACCGGCATCATGCCCACCAGTATACACGGGTAGAGCAGCATAAACAGCCCGTCCTCTTCCATAATCGCCGCGAAAAGGATGAACACCACCACGAATAAATACGCCCGGCAGTGCTTTTTCATCAGGCAAAAATCTTTATACAATAAGCCTTTCATTTCTTCACGCCTCCTTTGCCATAACGACAAAAAGCTCCTCAATGCTCACCTTGCTCGAGGTAAACCCGTGCGGCACGTCCTCACGCGGCAGGATAAGCTCCGCGCCGTAGGGCGTTTCTTTTTTGTACTTGACGCTTGCCGCACTGAACGCGTCAAGCTTATCGAGGGCACAGCGGACTATGCAGTATTCGTCCAGCAGCCTGTCCTTTTCTTCGCATAGAAGAAGCTTGCCCTTGTGCAGAAACGCCACGTAGTCGCAAAGGCGCTCAAGGTCGCTGACAATGTGCGAGGAGATGAGCACGGAGTGGGTTTCATCGCGGGTGAAGTCGTAAAATAGCTCCACAACCTCATCGCGCGCAACAGGGTCAAGCCCGCTTGTAGGCTCATCAAGCAGCAAAAGCTTACTCCCGTGCGACATGGCGGCGGCGATGCCGAGCTTCATTTTCATGCCGCGCGAAAAGTCCTTGAACGGTTTATCCTCCGGCAGGGCGAGCTTTTTCATAAGGCGGGCAAACTCCGCATCGTCCCAATTGGCAAAGGTAGCGCGCAGCATACGCGCGATTTGCCGCGCCGTCATGCAGTCGGGAAAGCCGATTTCGTCCGGTACTACGCCCACTTCTTCCTTAGTGAGTTTTGCACACTCGCGGCTATCCCGCCCGAGGACGCGTATCTCGCCGCCGTCCGCGTGGAGAATGTCGAGAATCAAGCGGATAGTGGTGCTTTTGCCTGCGCCGTTTTCGCCGATAAGCCCCATTATGCAGCCGCTCGGCAGCGTCAGCGAAAGTTTGTCCAGCGTAAAGCTCGGAAAGTGCTTTGTAAGATTTGTGATTTCAAGTGCGTTCATTCTTCGTCCCCCCAGCATAGTGTGAGCATTTCTTCAATATCCGCGCGCATTAGATTGCACGTTGCGGCAAGGCGCGAGATTTCTTCGATGTGCGCTTCTATCTTCTTCAGGTTTTCTTCGCGTATAAGCTCCACGTTCTTCGGCGCGACATAGCAGCCCTTGGCGGGCAGGGTGTATATAAACCCGTCCTTTTCAAGCTCTTCGTACGCGCGCTTTGTCGTGATGAAGCTTATTCGCAAGTCCTTTGCCAGCGCACGGATAGAGGGCAAAAGCGCGTTTTCCTCAAGCGCGCCGCTGATAATCTGCGCTTTTATCTGCGTGTAAATCTGCTCGTATATCGGCGCGCCGCTTTTGTTGTCAATGAGTATGTTCACGCCGTCCCGCCTTTCTGTTAAAACTGTATATGCACATTATACACAGTT
>CAYRPD010000189.1:0-1609 GCA_964426095.1 uncultured Oscillospiraceae bacterium
GCTCCCAATGCGGCAAAGCCGCAGGAAGTGCGCCGCGCCCAGCCCGCCCCCGGCGCAAAGCGCCAAGGCGCGCCCATCACGAAGATTCAGCGCGAGCCTTAATTAAGCACAAATAAACTACATATAGTAAGTAAAACGTCCTGACAGCGGCAGATGTTGCTGTCAGGGCGTTTTTATAACTTCTCGAAGAAAAAAGCAACAAAAAGCTTCAAAAAAAGTCAAAAAAAATTACTTGCATTTTATGTGAACCACCTCTATAATAAAAGCACACGGTGGGTTGTTGTGGTTTAAAGTGGAGCGAATTTGGGGCGAAAGGGGCAAATAACATGACCGGCGAATATCAGCATTCTTTAGATAACAAAGGGCGGCTTTTCATACCGGCGAAGCTGCGCGATGAGCTGGGGGATGTTTTCTTTATTACGCTTTCAATGGATAGATGCCTTTGCGCCTACAGCGGCGAGAATTGGCAAGCCCTTTCCGATAAGGTCAGCGCCATGCCGTATACAAAGCAGCGCAAAATGCGCCCGCTTTTTGCTCACGCCGCGCGCTGTGAGCTTGATAGCCAAGGTCGTGCGCTTATTCCGCAAAACCTACGCGATTTCGCGGGCTTAAAGCAAAAGGTGACCGTAGTCGGCTGCAATAATCACGCGGAGCTGTGGGACAGCGAGGCGTGGAGCGCCGTATTTGCCGAGGAAACTACGCCGGAGAATATCGCGGCGGTAATGGAGGAGCTGGAATTTTGATGACTGCGCCTAAACATATTTCGGTTTTGCTCGATGAGTGCATAGATAACTTGAATATAAAGCCGGACGGAATATATGTTGACGGTACTCTCGGCATGGGCGGGCATTCATACGAGATTGCAAAGCGCCTGACAACGGGGCGCTTAATCGGCATTGACCGCGATGGAACCGCCATAGAGCGCGCCGGGAAGCGCTTAGAGGAGTTTTCCGACTGCGTTACGCTCGTTCACGGCAACTTTTCCGACACGGCTTCTATACTTGATAAGCTCAATATCCCCGCAGTTGACGGGATGTTATTTGACCTCGGCGTTTCTTCCCCGCAGTTAGATGAAGCCGAACGTGGCTTTTCATATATGAACGATGCGCCCCTTGATATGCGCATGGATAAATCAATGAGCTTGACGGCGTATGATGTTGTAAACACCTATTCCGTTGACCGTCTTAATCGTATCTTTTGGGATTACGGGGAAGAGCGCTATGCGCGCAAAATAAGCGCGGCCATTGACGCGCACCGCGCGCAAAAGCCCATTGAAACTACGCTTGAATTAGTCGATATTATTAAATCGGCGCTTCCCGCTGCCGCCCTTCGCGAAAAGCAGCACCCTGCAAAAAGATGCTTCCAAGCAATTCGTATTGCCGTTAATGATGAGCTTGGCGCGATAGCCACGCTCATGGATACAGCCCCCGATAAGCTCAAAATCGGCGGGCGCTTATGTGTGATTAGCTTCCACTCTCTTGAGGACAGAATTGTGAAATCGGGTATTGCCGCGCGTGAAAACGGCTGTACCTGCCCAAGAGAGGCTCCAATATGTACTTGCGGCTTTAAAAAGACCCTCAAAAGTGTCTGCCGCAAGCCCATATTGCCG
>CAYRPD010000190.1:0-1550 GCA_964426095.1 uncultured Oscillospiraceae bacterium
ATAATCTGCGAAAACGGCGTTGAAAACTCCGTTTTCACGGGGTAATTCACTTCCGAAGATAAATAGCACAAGGTGAAATTCACCGTGCCGCGTATCACCGCCTTTGTGCCGATAAGCTGCGTTTCGCCGAGGGCAAAATCCACACTCTGCGCCACGAGCTGCGCGGGCTTGGGCTTGCCTGATGGAAAAGGCAGCTGCTCATTGACGGCGAAGGTCTTTTCCATTACAGCACAGGCCGTGATAAGCTCGGCGGTTTCTTCTTTTATATGCAAGCCCTCGGGCGCGTTTTCGGGCAGGCACGTTTCGGCTACCATGGTTTCCTGCCTATATAGGCTCATTTCGCCGAGCAATTCAAAGGTTACGGCCACTTTACGCGGATTAATCACGCGCGATTCGCTGTTTTGAATGGTGAGGTTAATTTGCGCGAGCGCGTCCGCGTCCGCGTCGGGTAAATCATATTCCAAGGTGAAAGGCTTTGTAAGGCGCACGAAAGAAACGCTTTTTTCACTTTCCGTGATATATATAAGCGCGGCTGTAAGCTCCCCCGTAATGAGCACGCCCCGCCCGGTCACGTCCTTGCTTTTTAATAGTACCGCCGTTTGCACGGACGCGATTTTGCCGATATCGTCATTGGTATCGGGTACAACGCTCTCCGCCGTTTCGGTTATGCGCTTTAGCTGGTGCGATATTTCCCTATATGCGCCGATATGCCTATTGTCAAAGGCTATTTCCATTTCGTCTCGCTCCTTATTGCACGGTTTGTACAGCTTATGCCGCGAAAAAAGCCGGTATTACTTCCGGCCTTGAAGCTTTTTTATCAGCTCCGCAAGAAAATGCGGAAGCTTGACGATGTAGATTTTCATTTTTGCCCTCCCGTCACTAAAATAAACGCCCGAAGCGCATTTCTCTACATAATACGCTTCGGGCAGTTATTATATGACTTAGTTTTCTTTCGTTTCCCACGCTTTGTGCTTGGCGGAAAGCTCATAAAGGCGTTCATAGGAGCGGTGACGGCTCGGCGCAATATCTCCGTCGGCCACGGCGCGCGTCACGGCGCAGCCCGGTTCTTTCAAATGCGCGCAGTCTAAGAAACGGCACTCGCCTATGTAAGGGGCAAAGTCGATGAAATCATGTTGGAGCTGTTCTTTCGGTATGGCTTCCATAAGCTCCAAATCAAAGGACGCAAAGCCGGGCGTGTCCGCAACTAAGCACCCGTTACCGAGGTCAAAAAGCTCCACATGCCGCGTGGTGTGCTTCCCTCGACCCAGTTTCTCGCTGACCTGGGCGGTTTTGATGTTTATGCCGGGCAAAAGCGCATTCATTATGCTCGATTTACCCACGCCGGAGTTACCCGTAAAGGCGCAGATTTTGCCGGATATCGCGGCTTTGAGCGCATCTATCCCCTGCCCCGTTGCGGCGCTTGTGCGCACAACGGTGAACCCCGCGCGCGTATAGAGTGAAAAAAGCTCGTCCGCCGGGTCAATGTCCGTTTTGTTGATGCACAATATAAGCTCGCACCCGGCGCTTTCGGCAATGACGGAAACGCGGTC